>NZ_JAMYOR010000010.1:0-136464 GCF_040319965.1 Mesorhizobium sp. M0830
GGTCAGGTTGGGGCGTTTGCACCTACAAGTTCATCTAGAAGACCTCTGTCAACTCTCAGATCTCGTATGACGAATGGAAGAACCTCGGCGTCGCAGCGAACATCGCCTATGATGTTGTTCCTGGCTTCACCGTCACGGCCGAAGTCGACTACCTCAATGCAGGCAAGTTCGACGACGCCGACTTCTCCAACTGGACTGGCGCCACCAAGAAGAGCAGCGTCGGCGGTCTCCTCCGCTTCCAGCGCTCGTTCTAATAAATTTCGCTTCGGCGAAATTGAAAACCCGGCGGGCAACCGCCGGGTTTTTCACCTCTCGGTACCCCTATCAGATCGTGCGATGCTTCGGCGCGCTCAAATCGACATCCGGCTGATCCACATCGCCAGAACCAACAACGGCTCGGTCCAGATCGCTGCAAATTTTCCAAATTCGGATCAGATATCGGCAAGGTCGCCCAATGACTCAATCAGCGGCTGGATCTCGCTTTCGTAGTTCGTCCACTGCTTGACGGATGATGTATAGATCGGCTGGCGGACCTGCCAATTGCTATAGGTCTGTACGGAGCCGCCCCTGTCAAAAAAGCGCAAGCAGGTATCGTCCCAGGGTAGTCCGAGATAATCTATGAGACAGCGCGACTGCCTCTCTTGATTTTCAATCAACGTCTCGTATCGGTTTTCGAAGATGCGGCCCGGGAAAATCTTGTCCCAATGCCGCATCAGACGATCATACTCCCTGTAGTAAAGCCCCAGTGTCTCCAGATCGGCGCTATAGCTATGCGCTTCACTGAGTTGCAGGACAAAACAAGAGATGCAGTTGTCAATGGCGTCGCGGCGACAATGAATGATGCGCGCGTTGGGGAAAAGGATGCCAATCAGGCCGACCAGCTCGAAATTGTGAGGCATCTTGTCGATAATTCGAAGCGCGTCTGGCGCCCGCTCGCGCAGGTAGGCAAGATGCTCCGCAGCCAGCGCCCTGGACAGCTGTGGAGTCATCGATGCGATCGCCTCACCTGGGCTTATGCCGGATCCATACCTAAGATCGAGCCCATTCGATGTGCGTCTAAGCTTTGTTAACTCGCCAGCGCCATGAACATTGGGATGGCTGGCGCAGATCTGCTCAGTCAGTGTTGTGCCCGAGCGAGGCATCCCGACTACGAACACGGGCACCTCCGAGACATTGCCAGAAGCAGTCCTTGAAGCCACCAAATCCGGTGTAAAGGTTTCGATCAGGGCGTCGACCCAACCACGGTAGGATTGCACATCGAAGCTCTGGCCGCCGGCTTGATTTCCTTTTTTGAAGTGATCCATCGCCTCCTTGTAGCGACCGAGGTCGTTGAGCAGCTTTCCGGCCGCGTGATGGAGCGCCGTCGCTCCCTCGGATCCGTGGTCAGGGTCTTGAAGCTCCGTCAGGATCGCCGCGAGTTCTGGTGGCTCTTCAGTGAATTTGTGCGTGCGTACAAGTGCATTGTAGGCAGCAGGTACCGCGATACGCCGGTCTATTGTTTTTTTGAGATGAACCGCGGCTTCGTCCATACGGCCGAGGCTTGCCAGCGCACGAGGCAGCCCCAACAGGGCCATGGGATGATCTCGGTCGACCCTGAGCGCCTTCTCAAAGAGCGGCAGCCCCATTTCCCCCTTGTCAAACGAATTGTATGCATCGCCCAAAGCGCACAGCGCTTCCACCAGATCCGGCTTCAATGCCAGTGCGTACTGAATGTGTTTGATCGCCGGTGTAAACTCGCTGAGCCTCAAATAGGCTTGACCGAGGCTTAGGTGATAGTAGGGATTTAGAGGCTCCTGCGCGATGGCCCGAGCAAAATACCGCAGGACCTTTTCCTCATCGTACCCGATCCCAAGCGTCCCCAGTATAAAAAGGGCTAGCGGATGTTCGGGCGTTCTCGCCAGAACGCGATGACAGAGTTCTTCCGCCTCAGGCAATCGATTCTCTTGCTGGAACTCGAGCGCCTGCCTCAACATCATATCGTTGGCCTGAGCGCGAGACGGAGCCGCCTTTGCGGGCTGAGGTTTCGGTTGCCCAACCGTCGGCGGTGCGCCCTTCGGCGCTGCTCGGGTTTTAAGGTGCTTGGCCCAAGCGGGCGGCAATCGGTTGCTCATTCTAGTTCGCTAGCAAAACGGATCGGCGAAATCCAGTGCGGCATTGTCATCTTGCGCCCAACATGCCTCCACGCTAGCAAGAAAGCCCCTTTCAAGTGAGCCTTCGCCATGCGCCAGCGCCCTCCCCTCACGCTTCTCGTCGACGCACTTCCCTCGACGGTGCCCTTTGTCGGACCCGAAGCGCAGGAGCGCGAGCGCGGCCGCGCTTTTCGCGCCCGCATCGGTGCCAATGAGAGCAGTTTTGGGCCTTCGCCGCGCGTCATCGAGCGCATGGCTGGAATCGCCGGCGACATGTGGATGTATTGCGACCCCGACAATCACGACCTGAAAGTGGCGGTTGCCGCGCATCACGGCGTGAAGGCCGAGAATGTCGTGGTTGGCGAAGGCATAGACGGCCTCCTCAGCCTGGTGGCCCGCATGTATGTGGCGCCGGGCGATGCCGTGGTCACCTCGCTCGGCGCCTATCCGACCTTCAACTTCCATGTTGCCGGTGTCGGTGGGCGGCTGGTCACGGTCGCCTACGAGAACGACAGGGAAAGCCTGGACGGCCTGCTTGCGGCAGTGCGCAAGGATAAGGCGCCGCTGGTCTACCTATCCAACCCGGACAATCCGATGGGCAGCTGGTGGGAGGCGGGCGAGATTATCCGCTTCATCGAAGCGCTGCCGGACACTACCATGCTGGTGCTCGATGAGGCCTATGGCGAACTCGGGCCGGCCTCGGCGTTGCCGCCGATCGATATCTCCCGGCCGAACGTCATCCGCATGCGCACCTTCTCGAAGGCTTATGGGCTCGCCGGCATACGCTGCGGCTATGCGGTGGCCGAGACCCAGGTGATCCGTGACTTCGAGAAGATCCGCAACCATTACGGCGTCAGCCGCATGGCGCAGGTCGCCGGCGTCGAGGCGCTTGCCGATCAGGACTATCTCAGGAGCGTGGTGGCGCGGGTCGCTGCCGGCCGCCGACGGATCGCCGGCATCGCCGAGCAGAACGGGTTGAAGCCACTGGCCTCGGCAACCAATTTCGTCACCATCGACTGCGGCGGCGATGGCGCCTTTGCGCTGAAAGTGCTGCAAGGCCTGCTGTCGCGCGACGTTTTCATCCGCAAGCCGATGGTGCCACGGCTCGACCGCTGCATCCGGGTCAGCGTCGGCCTCGATCACGAGTTGGACATCTTTGCCGAGGAACTGCCGGGCGCACTCGCCGCGGCGCGGCGGAACTAGGATCCGCCAGTAGGCAAAGCGCAATCACAGGGCGCGCTTACAAATCCAGTTCCCAGGTCTGGCCGGTCAGATCCTTGCCGAAACTGTGGTGAGGCTGCTGCGAGACCAGCCTGAAGCCGGCGCGCTCGTAAATCGCACGCGCCGCCACGAGGACGTCGTTGGTCCACAGCACCAGCTTGCTATAGCCGCAGGCGCGGGCCTGGTTCACGCATTCCGCGACCAGGCGTTTGCCGATACCCAGGCCGCGCGCAGGCGCCTCGACATGCAGCAGCCGCAGCTTTGCCACCTCGTCGTCCTGATGAACAAGGAACACCGCACCAACTGGCTCCTCGCCACGCTCGGCGATCCAGCAGAAATCGCGGCCGGGCACGAAATTGCGGATGAAATCGGCGCCAATCTCGGCAAGCATGGCCTCGAATTCGATGTTCCAGCCATATTCCTCGGCATAGAGCCGGGCCTGCCGCTGCACGACCCAGCCGACGTCGCCGATGCGGTGCGGCCGCAGCGTCACCTCGCCGCTCTTAGTGTCGGGATCGTCTAACAATTCCCCGACCTTGCGCAAGGCGCCACCCAGTTCCTGCAATCTTTGGTCAGGCAAATTCTCGATGAGCCGTGCAGTATCGCGATCCGCCGCAGCCTGGAGCTCCGAAAGGGCCGCCTCGCCTCTTGCCGTGAGCGACAGAATCCGCCGGCGCTTGTCGGCCGGATCAGTCCGCGTCTCGGTCAGTCCCCCACTGGCGAATTTGCGCAGAATTCGTGTCAGATACGCTGCATCGACCCGCAGTTGCCTGGCAATATCGGAAGCCGTTGGGCCCATCTCCAGATGGAAAGCCTTGGCAAGAAAGCCCTGCTCCCCAGCGGCTTCAGAAACCGCCGGACGATTAAGGTGGCCGAGTTCGAAAAGTACGCGCGCCTCCGTCAACGTGAATGCGCTTTGTGTCAGCGTCTCGTCGAGAAGACCGACGGTGCGCGTGTAGAAGCGATTGAAGCGCCTGATATCGGCCACCAATGCTTTTCGTTCGTCCAACATTTTGCGTCCAACTCCCAATAGGCAACTGCATTTTTCAAAAATTAGTGGACTGAGTCAATTAAATTTCGAAGGCCAGAGAGCACAGCTGTCATGCGCTATGCTCAGGTTGCCTTCCCGGCGCAGTGCGCCAGATTCCAAGGAGATAGGCTTGGAGATCGTCATGGCTGGTCCTGGCAGGGAAGTGCGGGCGCGCGTCTACGGCAATGTGCAAGGCGTCGGATTCAGAATCTGGGCCCGGGACGAGGCCATTAGCCTCTGTCTCGCGGGCTGGATTCGCAATGAAGCTGACGGTTCCGTAACGACCCGGATTGCAGGTCTCGACGAGGCGGTCTCGACAATGATCGAACGACTGTGGAAGGGCCCGTCCGGGGCTTTGGTTTCCAGGGTCGACGTCGAGGAGTTGGCACCCGGAAATACATTCGCCGAGTTCAGGATTGTTGCATGATGGTGGATTTGATTCAGCGCCCTTGAATTAATTGAACGTTCGTTTTATTATTGCCTCGTATCGAGGCCGACAATGGCACGCACGACTGGATCCGATGGTGAAAAGACCGAGGCAGCCATCCGCGAGGCGGCCGTCAATCTGATTGCGCGTTTCGGCTACGAGGCGATGTCGATGCGCCAACTCGCCGCCGAAGTCGGCGTCCAGGCTGCCGCGCTCTACCGCTATTTTCCAACCAAGGAAGAGCTTCTGTTCACGCTGATGCGCGAACACATGGAAGGTCTCACAGGCGCGTGGGAAGCAGCCCGCCCTATGGGTGTGGATCCCGCGCAACGGCTGTCAGCCTTTGTCGAGAACCACATCGCCTTTCATATCGAGCGTCGGCACGCCACGCATGTGTCGAACATGGAATTGCGCAGCCTGTCGCCCGAACGGCTGACGCAGATCCTGCGCATGCGGACTGCCTACGAAAAGGAGCTGCGCACCATTCTGCGCGACGGCGCCGAGGCGGGCGTCTTCAGCATCGACGACACCGGGCTGACGGCCATGGCGCTGATCCAGATGATGACCGGCGTCATCGTCTGGTTTCGGCCGGGCGAACGGCTGTCGATCGCCGAAGTGACGGCGACCTATCTGTCGATGACGATGCGGCTCGTCGGCGCGAAGATCGGCGCCTACAGCGCCGCGCGTCCCTTTGGCCGCGCAAAGGACGCTGTAGCACTTTAATTTCGCGGATCCCTTCCGGAAATCGAAGTCGATTTTCGGGGTCATGCGGCAGGGAGGATAACATGTACACGAACACGCTCAGCTTCGGGCATGATGAGGAGATCGAGGCGCTGCGCGATATGGTTCGGCGCTTCGCCCAGGACAGGATCGCACCGATCGCCGCCGATATCGATCGTTCGAATGAATTCCCGGCGCATCTGTGGGGCGAACTCGGCGCGCTTGGCCTGCTCGGCATCACGGCCGACCCCGATTTCGGCGGCAGCGGCATGGGCTATCTCGCGCATGTGATCGCCGTCGAGGAAATCTCGCGCGCCTCGGCCTCGGTCGGCCTCTCCTACGGCGCCCATTCCAATCTCTGCGTCAACCAGATCAACCGCTGGGCGACGACGGCGCAGAAGGAAAAGTTCTTGCCGCCGCTGTGTTCAGGCGAACGCGTCGGCGCGCTGGCGATGTCGGAATCCGGCGCTGGTTCGGATGTCGTGTCGCTCAAGCTGCGCGCCGAAAAGCGCAATGATCGCTACGTGCTCAACGGCACCAAGATGTGGATCACCAACGGGCCGGACGCCCAGACGCTGGTCGTCTACGCCAAGACCGATCCGGAGCTGAAATCACACGGCATCACCGCCTTCATCGTCGAGAACACGATGGCCGGATTTTCCGTGGCGCAAAAGCTCGACAAGCTCGGCATGCGGGGCTCCAACACCGGCGAGCTGGTTTTTTCGGATGTCGAAGTGCCGTTCGACAACGTGCTGCACGAGGAAGGCCGCGGTGTCGAGGTGCTGATGTCGGGCCTCGACTATGAGCGCACCGTGCTTGCCGGCGGCCCGATCGGCCTGATGGCGGCGTGCCTCGACGTGGCCATCCCCTATGTGCATGAGCGCAAGCAGTTCGGCCAGGCGATCGGCGAGTTCCAGCTGGTGCAGGGTAAACTTGCCGACATGTACACGACGATGAACGCCGCACGCGCCTACGTCTATGCCGTCGCCGCCGCTTGCGATCGCGGCCAGACGACGCGCAAGGATGCCGCCGGCTGCGTGCTGTTTGCCGCCGAGAAGGCGACGCTGATGGCGCTGGACGCCATCCAACTGCTTGGCGGCAATGGCTATATCAACGACTATCCAACCGGCCGCCTGTTGCGCGACGCCAAGCTCTACGAGATCGGCGCCGGCACCAGCGAAATCCGCCGCTGGCTGGTCGGGCGGGAAATCATGGCGGAGGGGGTATAGTATGGCAGCACTTCAAACCCAGATCTCTCCCGCCTCCGAGACCTTCCGCGCCAATGCCGAGCGCATGCGCGCCTTGGTCGCCGACATCGCGGAAAAAGCTGCCATCGTCGAGCGCGGCGGCTCGGAGGAAGCGCGTGAGCGCCACGTTTCGCGCGGCAAGCTGTTGCCGCGCGAGCGCCTCGCGCAATTGCTCGACACCGGCTCGCCGTTCCTCGAGATCGGCCAGTTCGCGGCATGGTCGATGTATGGCGAGGAGATTTCTTCGGCCGGCATGATCGCGGGCATCGGCCGCGTCGAGGGCACCGAGGTGATGGTCGTCGTCAACGACGCCACGGTGAAGGGCGGCACCTATTATCCGCTGACGGTGAAGAAGCATCTGCGGGCCCAGGAGATCGCGCTGCAGAACAATTTGCCTTGCATCTATCTGGTCGACAGCGGCGGCGCCAATCTGCCCAACCAGGATGAGGTATTTCCCGACCGCGAACATTTCGGCCGCATCTTCTATAATCAGGCCAACATGTCGGCGGCGGGTATCCCGCAAATCGCCTGCGTCATGGGTTCCTGCACGGCAGGCGGCGCCTATGTGCCGGCGATGTCGGACGAGACGATCATGGTGCGCAACCAGGCGACCATCTTCCTCGGCGGCCCGCCGCTGGTGAAGGCGGCCACCGGCGAGGACGTCAGCGCCGAGGATCTTGGCGGCGCCGATGTGCACACGCGGCTGTCCGGCGTTGCCGACCACTATGCGTTGGACGACGACCATGCACTCGCCATCTGCCGGCGGATCGTCAAAAACCTGAATCGGAACAAGACTGTAAGCCTGAACTTACAGAAGTCGATTCCGCCACTTCATCCGGCGGATGAACTCTATGGCATCGTGCCGACCGACCTGCGCCAGCCCTATGATGTGCGCGAGGTGATCGCGCGCATCGTCGACGGTTCCGAGTTCGATGAGTTCAAGCAGAACTACGGCACCACGCTGATCACCGGCTTTGCCCATCTGCATGGCATGCCGGTCGGCATCATCGCCAACAACGGCGTGCTGTTTTCGGAAAGCGCGCTGAAGGGCGCGCATTTCATCGAACTGTGCTGCCAGCGCAGGATACCGCTTGTCTTCCTGCAGAACATCACCGGCTTCATGGTCGGCAGGAAATACGAGGCCGGCGGCATCGCCAAAGACGGCGCCAAGCTGGTGATGGCGGTTGCCACCGCCAGGGTGCCGAAGGTGACGATCATCATCGGCGGTTCGTTCGGCGCCGGCAATTACGGCATGTGCGGCCGCGCCTTTTCACCGCGCTTCCTGTGGATGTGGCCGAATGCGCGCATCTCTGTGATGGGCGGCGAACAGGCGGCAACCGTGCTCGCCATGGTCAAGCGCGAGGGCATCGAGCGCAAGGGCGGGGAATGGACCGCCGAGGAAGAGGCGAAATTCAAGAAGCCGATCCTGATGAAATACGAGCATGAGGGCCATCCGCTCTACTCGTCCGCTCGCCTCTGGGACGACGGCATCATCGACCCGGCGAAGACGCGCGACGTGCTGGCACTCAGCCTGTCAGCCGCGCTCAACGCCGAGATCGAGGAAACGCGCTTCGGCGTGTTCAGGATGTGAGATGAGCAAGGCGCTGGACAGGATCCGCATCCACACCGGCGACATCACGAAACTGGATGTCGACGCCATCGTCAATGCCGCCAACACGTCGCTTCTTGGCGGTGGCGGGGTCGATGGCGCCATCCACCGCGCCGCAGGCCGCGAGCTTGAGTTCGAATGTCGGATGCTGAACGGATGCAAGGTCGGCGACGCGAAGATCACCAGGGGTTACAAACTGCCGGCTCGACACATCATCCATACAGTCGGCCCCGTCTGGCAGGGCGGCGGCAAGGGCGAAGCCGAGTTGCTGGCTTCCTGCTATATCAGGTCGCTCGAACTCGCCGCCGCCAATGACTGCCGCTCGGTCGCATTTCCAGCGATCTCGACCGGTATTTACCGCTACCCGAAAGACGAGGCGACGCGGATCGCCGTCAGCACTATCAACGCATTCCTGAACGAGACAAGCAGACCGGAAATCGTCATTTTCTGCTGCTTCGACGAGCAAACGGCTGAACTATACCGGCATGCCGTTGCTGCCCTTCGAGAAGGTTGAACTGTATGGCGCAATCGATTCATCAGCATCGTCTGCGGCACGCACCTGAATGCGTCGCAGCAGGCGGCCGAAGAGCTGGCGATGAAATCCTGTCTCGCCACCGGCAGCCATTACAAGGTTACGACCGGCGGCGGCTGCGAGATCGCCGCGTCCAAATAGGTACAACCGACCGCCAGGTAGAGCACTCCCTTGGTAAGGGAGTGCTCTACGGTATTGGGCGAACGTCTGAACGGATAGGTTGGAGGGACAGCGCCCCCCTCTGTCCTGCCGGACATCTCGGCAGGACAGAGGGGGGCGCGACGGAGCGCCTGCGTCGCTTCAAGCAAACTGTGTCCCAGGAGGCTCGATGTTCACCAAGATCCTGATCGCCAATCGGGGCGAGATCGCTTGCCGTGTCATCCGCACGGCACGGACGATGGGCGTGCGCACTGTTGCCGTCTATTCGGACGCCGACGCGAAATCCCTGCATGTCGAGATGGCCGACGAGGCCGTTCATATCGGCGCCTCGCCTGTCGGCGAAAGCTATCTGCGCGGCGACAAGATCATCGCGGCTGCCCTTTCGACGGGCGCTGAAGCCATTCATCCCGGCTACGGCTTCCTGTCCGAAAACCCCGATTTCGTCGACCAGGTGGCAGCGGCGGGGCTCATCTTCATCGGCCCGTCGGCGGCCTCGATCCGTGCCATGGGGCTGAAGGATGCCGCCAAGCGGCTGATGGAAAAGGCCGGCGTGCCGGTCGTGCCCGGCTACCATGGCGAGGCGCAGGAGATCGTGCTGCTTGCCTCCAAGGCGCGCGAGATCGGCTATCCCGTGCTGATCAAGGCGCGCGCCGGCGGTGGCGGCAAGGGCATGCGGCGGGTCGAGCATCCCGATGAGTTTTCCGAAGCGCTGTCCAGCGCACGGCGCGAGGCGAAAGCCGCCTTCGGTGACGACCGCGTGCTGGTCGAAAAATACGTCGACAAGCCGCGCCACATCGAAGTGCAGGTGTTCGGCGATAGTCTCGGCAATGTCGTGCATCTCTACGAGCGCGACTGCTCGGCGCAGCGCCGCCACCAGAAGGTGATCGAGGAGGCGCCCGCCCCCGGCATGACACCGGCTTTTCGCAAGGCGATGACGGACGCGGCGGTGAAAGCCGCCAAGGCGATCAATTATTCCGGCGCCGGCACCATCGAGTTCATCGTCGATGCCTCGCAGGGGCTGAAAGCCGACCGCTTCTGGTTCATGGAAATGAACACCCGCCTGCAGGTCGAGCACCCCGTCACCGAAATGGTTACCAGCACCGACCTGGTCGAGTGGCAGCTGCGGGTCGCATCGGGCGAAAAACTGCCGAAGACACAAAGCGAGATCGCGCTCGCCGGTCATGCCTTCGAAGCGCGCATCTATGCCGAGGATGCGGCAAAGGGGTTCCTGCCGGCAACGGGCACGCTGCATCATCTAAAATTTCCGGATGCAGCGCCCGAAGGCGCCGCGATACGTATCGAGACCGGCGTGCGGGCTGGCGATGCGATCTCGCCCTACTACGACCCGATGATCGCCAAGCTGGTCGTTCACGCCAAGGACAGGCAGGCGGCACTGCAAGCGCTTGGTGCGGCGCTGTCGCGAACCGAGGTCGCCGGCTCCACCGTCAACACCGCCTTTCTCGCCGCTCTTGCCGCCGATCGGGATTTTTGCTCGGGCGACGTCGACACCAGCCTGATCGGCAGGCACCAGGAGACATTGACGATCGTCCCGCCGCCGACCGGCGAAACCGTTGCCGCCGCCGCTGTCGCAGCCTCAGGCGCCGGAGCATCGCCGCCATCCGACGATCCCTGGTCGTCCCTTGCCGGCTATGCGCATTTCCACAACGTGGCGCGGCGCACGCGGCTGACGTTCAGCGATGACGATATCGTGGCAAAGGTTTCGCTGCGGCCGGATGGACGGTTCCGGGTGGCGCTCGATGCGCCCTATGACAGCACAAATTCGCATGATTTTCGCACTGCACCGCGCCTCGCCCGCTGGCCAGGCCACATCACCGTGTTCGAAGGCGCTGTTGGCTACACCTTCGCCGTGCCGGACCCGCTGGCGCGCGCCGATGAGGCAGCCGCAGGTATAGGCAGCTTGCGCGCGCCGATGCCGGGGCTGGTCAAACTGGTGCGCGTGACAAGAGGCGATGCAGTGATCAAGGGCCAACCACTGCTGATCCTCGAGGCTATGAAGATGGAGCACACCATCGCCGCGCCACATGATGGCGTGATCGCCGAGATCGCGACAGAGGGCGCGCAGGTCACCGATGGGACGGTGCTGGTGCGGTTCGTGGAGGAGCACAACGCCCGACCGCGGTAGCGAGCTGACAGCCGAAAGCCGTCGACGGGGCAAACGAGAAAATGGCCGGGACGAGCCGGCCATTTCGCCATCCTATCCAGTCGCCAGGGCGACGATTACTAGGCGATCGGTTACTGGGCGATCGGTGCGTACTTTCCATTATGCCACTGGTTGATGTCGTAGCTGGCATTCTTGAGGTCGCCCTTTTCGTCGAAGGTGACGTTGCCGACGACGGTGCTGACGGGCGTGCCATTCTTCAACGCTTCGGCAACCTTCGCCGGATCGTCGCTGCCGGCGCGCTTGACGCCCTCGGCGAAGGCCTGGATCACGGCATAGGAGAACAGCGTGAAGCCCTCCGGCACGAAGCCGCCCGCCTTGATCTTCTCGACGGCGGCCTTGGCTTCCGGCTTTGCCTGCGGATCCGACGGGAACACGAACATGGTGCCCTCGCCTGCCGGGCCAGCAACCTGCCAGAATTCCGGCGAAGCGATGGAGTCCGGCATGATCAACTGGAACTTCAGGTTCTGTTCCGCCGATTGACGCAGGATCAGACCAGCCTCAGGATGATAGCCGCCGAAATAGACGACGTCGGCTTTCAAGTCCTTGAGCTTGGTGACGAGAGCCGAATAGTCCTTCTCGCCAGCGTTGATGCCGTCATAATAGACCTCCTTGAGGCCGCCGGCATTCATCGTTGCCTTGACGGCGTCAGCCACGCCCTGTCCGTAGGCACTCTTGTCATGCAGGACGACGACGTTCTTGCCGGCAAACTTCTTGGCGATCCATGGGCCGATGAAGGCGCCCTGCGCATCGTCACGCGTATAAAGCCGCATGATCGTCGGCCAGCCGGCCTTGGCCGCCGCGTCGGTCAGCACCGGATTGGAAGAAGCCGGGGTCATCATCAGAGCGCCAGCTTCGGCATAGACAGCAGAGGCCGGAATGCTCGAACCCGAGCAAGCATGGCCGTCGATGAATTTGACGCCGTCGGCGACGACGCGGTTGGCGACCGACACTGCCTGCTTGGGATCGCACTGGTCGTCTTCGATACTCAGCTTGATCTGTCGGCCCCCGACGCCACCCGCTGCGTTGATCGCGTCAGCAGCGGCCTGCGCGCCCTGCTTGAACTGATCGCCGATGGTGGCGAGTTGTCCGGTCATCGGGCCGACCACCGCAAAAGTGATGTCGTCGGCGAATGCGAACGGCGTGCTCATCATCAGGCCGAAAATGGCCGCGTTCAAAATACCCAATTTTTTCATTGCAGTAGAACTCCTCCACTCACGCGCGGCCGCTCCGGCCGCACTTCTTCCAGAGAGCCGGGACAATTTCACCCTTCCTTGGACCTGTCTAGGCGCATTGGCGGCACTCGATTGGGCCTGCAACGCGCCGCGGCAAACAGGGCAAAAGCCGCGCCGGCCTTGTTCCGGCCGGTCGCGGCTTTTGCCTGTCGAGCTGTTCCCGAGCGCCCCGCGCCTAAAAATCCCGCTCGCCCTCCCCGTGTCGTGCGCGACTGGACCTTGCGGCCTGCCGCGTTCTCCTTCTTCAGAGCATGATCCCGGGGCAAACGGTTTCCGCTTGTCGGAGAGAACCGGATTCCACTTTGGGCATTTCACCGTCTCACGGAAACGGCGAACCGCTCTAACTCTTTGTTTTGACGCGATTCCGGACGGAAACCCGCTTCACACTTTTCCTGGAGGTCATCGACCGTCTTGCGCGGCCTTCTGTCGTGCCGGGTCTGGCCGTCTGTGCGGTCTTGATCCCGGAGCTTCCCTGTCTTCGATAGGTCTGTAGGCAGATCTTAGTGGATGGTCATCCATTCGCGGGCTTCGCGAAGCGCCTTGGCGATCTCGACCTTCGACATTGCCGCCGACAGTTCGGAACGCAGTTCCGCGGCGCGGACCGAGCCCTTGATCGCGGCAATGTTGAACCATTTGTGGGCGGCAACGACATCGGTCTCGCAATCGCGGCCGGTCGCATACATCATGCCCAGTTCGAAAAGAATGTCGGCCTGGGCAGTTGCCCCCATGGCGCCGAAACCTGCTTCAAGCATTTCAAAACGTGCCATTTCAATCCCCTGTTTCCGGCCCCTGTCAGGCTCCTGAGAGCTGCCTTCTTTCGTGCTTGCGGCTGCTCTTCCGATGCTTTCGAGAATGCCGTGCAGGCTTGAATCCGTCGTTAAATGGCGTGCTTAATTTGAGGAAAACAAAGCTAAAACAAGAGGTAAACGCGGAAATTCGTTAAGGATACAAAGCCAGCAATTCAGCGAGCTTGCGTCAAATTTGACAAAAATCCTCCGCTGCCAAGTCAAGACTTTGCTAACCACGGGAGACAAAGGCGCTGCGCCGGTCATTTCATTTTCTCGCCGATGGGACGCATTCGGACGCTTTCAAGAATCCGAAAGTCTTCCGCAGCGGCACCGCTTTTGTTTTGCCGGGAGCTGGATTAGCTTACGTTAGCGTAAGCGGCAGACCGGCGAGGGGCGGAGCATCCGGTCGGACATCCAAAGGGAGGAAGACATGTTTCGAAAAGTGAGCCTGGCTCTTGCGGCCACATTGATCGTGGCGGGTGCGGCATCGGCCGATCCGATCGAGGGTGATTGGAAGACGCAGGCCGGCGACACCGCGGCCATCGTCGGCGGCGGCTCGTTTTCCATCACGCTCAAGTCCGGCAAGTATGCCGGAAAAACCATCGGCTCGCTCAAGGCGGCTGGCGACAACAAATATGCCGGCAACATCACCGATCCGGCAAACGACAGAACCTATTCGGGCAAGGCGACCCTTTCCGGCAGCTCGCTCAAGATGAGCGGCTGCGTGCTCGGCGGACTGATCTGCAAAAGCCAGACTTGGCACAAGCTCTGATCGACCTATATACAGATATATATCCTTGTGACATGAAGACGGGGCTCTGACGGGCTCCGTTTTCGTTTGTCGCGGCGCAACGCCCTAACCTCGGCATCCTGCCGAAACAGGCGCCGTCGACGCTAAATCCCGCCCATCAGTTTGAACCGCAGATGAACGCCGGCATCAGAGCCGGTTCAGTTGCATCAGGGCATTCTCCGGCGTGTTGAAGGAGACCCGACCAATGCTTGCTCGCCGCTTCACCATCGTCTGCCTGCTGATGAGCCTGTTTGGAATGTTCTTCGCCATCCTCGTCGCTGAAGCGGGTCGTCCGGCCCGCGCCTGGGACGAAGCCAGTTCCAGAACCTGCCGCCTCGCCTGCCCCACCCACCTTCGCAACTAAACAAAAGAGCCAGACCTCAAAAAGAAAAGCTGAAACACCATGAACCGCATCGCCGCCACCGCACTAAAGATCCTTCGGCTCCTGCCGCGGGCGGCGCTTATCCTGGCGGTTCTGGCCGCTCCGGTTCTGGCCGTGCCGATGATGCGCGCCGATGCCGGCTCGACGATCGAAGCGCCGGCTTTGAAGAAGTCCGGGATCGGCTTTGTGCTCCTGGTCAGCCTGCAGCGCGGATAAGCACGTTTCGTGCATGTCGCCCAAAATCGCTGCGCTCTTTGGGGCGACATGCAGCGGAAAGAAAAACGACCCTTAAGCCGCCTTCGGTCGCGACACCCCTCCCAAGTGCCGATCCAAATCTCTATATTGAGTCATGGAAAAGCGAATCTACCCTCAGGCCATCGAATCTGTCGTCATGCCGGAGCCTTTTGGCCGGCAAAGCTTTGATCGCGCCGAAAAGGCCGTCGCGGCACTTCGGCTGCTTTACGACCGCAACACCAAGTTCCTGCGCGACTCCTTTGCTGAACTGGCGGCGGCGGGCGGCGACAATGGCAAGCGCTACCGGGCCTTCTACCCGGAGATCGGCGTCACCACCACCTCGTTCACCCAGATCGACTCGCGTCAGGCCTATGGCCATATGCCGACGCCTGGGCATTTTTCGACCACCGTTACCCAGCCCGCCCTGTTCGAAAGCTACCTTGTCGAGCAGTTGCGTCTGATCATGCGCAATCATGGCGTTGCGGTCACGGTGTCGGAATCGACCACGCCGATCCCGCTGCATTTCGCCTTTCTCGAAGGCACCCATGTCGACGGCGCGGCGGCCGAACGCATCAAGCGGCCGATCCGCGACCTGTTTGACGTGCCGGATCTCGACGGCACCGACGACCAGATCGCCAACGGGACTTTCGAAGTGGCCTTGGGCGAACCGAGGCCGTTGGCGCCCTTCACGGCGCAGCGCATCGACTATTCGCTGCATCGCCTGTCGCACTATACGGCGACCACGCCACAGCATTTCCAGAATTTCGTGCTGTTCACCAACTACCAATTCTACATCGACGAATTCGTTGCCCGCGCTCGCGACCTGATGGCCGATGGCGGCGGCGGATATACCGAATTCGTCGAGCCGGGCAATGTCATCACCTTGGCCGGACAAAGCGCGCCCGGTCTCGGGGTCGCGCCGCCTCGCCTGCCGCAGATGCCGGCCTATCACCTGAAGAAGCCGAACCATGGAGGCATCACCATGGTCAATATCGGCGTCGGGCCTTCCAACGCCAAAACGATTACCGACCACATCGCCGTGCTGAGGCCGCATGCCTGGGTGATGCTCGGTCACTGCGCCGGGCTGCGCAATACCCAGGCTTTGGGCGACTATGTGTTGGCGCACGCCTATGTGCGCGAGGACCACGTCCTCGACGACGATCTTCCGGTCTGGGTCCCGATCCCGCCGCTGGCCGAGATCCAGGTGGCGTTGCAGGAAGCCGTCGCCGAAGTCACCGGCCTGTCCGGCTACGACTTGAAGCGCATCATGCGCACAGGCACCGTCGCCACCATCGACAACCGAAACTGGGAACTGCGCGACCAGCGCGGCCCAGTGCAGCGCCTGTCGCAGTCGCGGGCGATCGCGCTCGACATGGAATCTGCGACCATCGCCGCCAACGGCTTCCGTTTCCGCGTTCCCTACGGCACGCTGCTGTGCGTTTCGGACAAGCCACTGCATGGCGAGTTGAAGCTGCCCGGCATGGCGACCGAATTCTACAAGCGCCAGGTGGCGCAGCATCTGACCATCGGCATCAGGGCGATGGAAAAGCTTGCGGAAATGCCGATGGATCGGCTGCATTCGCGCAAACTGAGAAGTTTTTCGGAGACCGCGTTCCAATAGGATGATCTGTGCGCTGCCCGAGCATCTCGTCATCTTGATTGGGCCGCATTTCTGCCGATAACCAAGCCGGTATTTTCCGACCATCCGCGCGGACCTGACCCGATGAGACGCAGTCGACACATGGCGGCATCACTGGCATTTATCGCGCTGATGATGTTCTCGGTTGCGCTGGTCGCCGGGTTCTTAGGTACCTTGCATCCGGCCTTCGATTCTTTCTCGCATTTCCGCGTCCACCTTGCCGTGTTGATGGCGCTTTGCGCACTGCCGCTGCTGGCCACGACATTTCGCCTGCAAGCGGCCGTGGCACTGCTTTTTGCCGTGGCGGCCTTTGCCACGACCTTGAATACATTGCCCAGTCTATGGCCGGTTCAGGCTGCCTATGAAGCCAAGGTCGAAGATCGCGCGATCTACAAGTTGCTGCAGATGAACCTGCGCTACAACAATCCGACGCCGAAGAAGGTGCTGTCGCTGATCGGCCGGACCAATCCCGACGTGATCACCCTCGACGAGGTGTCGGCGATGTGGACGACCGAGCTTGGCTATATCAGCAGTGCATATCCATACCGGATCCTCTGCCCTTATCCCAACGGCATATTCGGCGTCGCGCTGATCTCGCGGCGGCCCTTTGCCGCCGGCACCGAGGCGCGTTGCGAACGGCGCGGCGCCATGGCGACAGCGACCGTCGACTTCGGCGGCATTGACGTCGATGTCGCCGCTATCCATCTCAGTTGGCCGTGGCCACGCGAGCAGTATTGGCAGATCGGCGAACTTGCGGAATCGCTCTCCGCGCTCGGCGAGACGGCCATCATGGCGGGCGACTGCAACGCCGTGCCGTGGAGTGCTGCCGTACGGCGCGTCGCCTCGCTCGGCGGCCTGACCGTCATGCCGTCCGCCGGACCGACCTGGATCCAAATCAGGCTGCCGGACTTCGTGCGGCGCTTCGCCGGCCTGCCGATCGACCAGGTTTTCAGCAAGGGCGGGCTGACCATCCATTCTGCAACACGTCTGGAGGACACTGGCTCGGATCACCTGCCGGTGATGGTGGAGTTCTCGCTCAGGGAGGCACAACAGAAGCCGGTCGATGATCATGAAACCGCGACCGCGGCGATAGTCCAGACCGGCAGGACGCCAGGTTAAGAGATCAAGGCTTGATCAAAGCGGTGATCAGATGCTCGACATGGCCACCGTCGCGATGCTCGCGGGCGTCGAAGGCGATCTGCTTTACCTCATACGCGGCATAGGTAGCCTTGATGCGCCGCTGCGCCTCGCGGCGTGTCTTGGAGCAGGACGGGTCGTCGGCAATCCTGAGGCCGGAGATGGATGTTTCGATGGCCCGCATCATTTCCCTGGCGATGCGACCATGGGTTTCTTCGTGCGCGCGGACGCCGGCGAAGAACCGCGACCAGTGCTTCTGGAGCGCCGGCGCGGTGGCCGAGGCGAGACGCGGAAACGTGTAAAACAGATTGAGCGTGCCGTCGGCCCGCCGCAGGCGGCAGAAGCCATTGTCCTGGCCGGCGTCAAGGTTCCAATCCACGGTGTAGCCCGTCTGGGCGATAGCATGCGTCATGAAGCCGTGCTTCGGCCCCTTGCGGTCCATCGCCTTCATCAGCGCCAGGCCAGTGTTCCCGGTGATGTCATAGGTCCGCGTCTTGATCAGCACCCTGGTGCCAGCCGAGGCTATCGAAGCCGAACCGCACACAGCGCCGATCACCACAAGGCATACTAAAACCGCCAAGCGCATTGGCCATCTCCCTGTCGTCTGGGGATGGAACCACAAGCGCGCGGCAGTTTCAACAGCCCTAATATTTCACATGCCCGGCAACCCGGGCCATGACCAACATTTTGCGTGCGGCCGGCGAGACGGTCCACCAGCGCGTAGCTTACATACCTTGGTAGACCGGACCTTCGCCACCTTGGGGCGGCACCCAGTTGATGTTCTGGTTCGGGTCCTTGATGTCGCATGTCTTGCAGTGGACGCAGTTCTGCGCGTTGATGACGAAGCGCACGTCCTTTGCCGCGGGATCGGCGGCGGCATTGCCGTCCTTGTCGACCCATTCGTAGACGCTGGCCGGACAATAGCGTGTCGAGGGTCCGGCAAAGACATCATGCTCGGAGCGCTTCTGCAGGTCCATGTCGCCGACAACCAGATGGACCGGCTCGTTTTCCTCGTGATTGGTGTTTGACAGGAACACCGAGGACAGGCGGTCGAAGGTCAGCACGCCATCCGGCTTCGGATAGGCGATCTTCTCGTGCTTGGCGGCCGGCTCGAGCGTGGCATAGTCGGCCTTGCCATGCTTCAGCGTGCCGAAGGGCGAGAAGCCGAACAGCGTGTTCAGCCACATGTCGAGGCCACCAAGGCTGATGCCAATGATGGTGCCGAAGCGCGACCAGAGCGGCTTGACGTTGCGCACCTTCTTCAGGTCCTTGCCGATGTCGGTGTCCCGCCATGCAGCCTCGTAGGAGGAAAGCTCGTCATTGGCACGGCCGGCGCCGATCGCCTCGGCGACATGCTCGGCCGCCAGCATTCCCGAAAGGACCGCGTTGTGGGAGCCCTTGATGCGCGGCACGTTGACGAAGCCTGCCGCGCAGCCCATCAGCGCGCCACCGGGGAAGGAAAGTTTCGGCACTGACTGCCAGCCACCCTCGGTGATGGCGCGCGCGCCGTAACCCAGGCGCTTGGCGCCCTCGAAGGTGCCCCTGATTGCCGGATGGGTCTTGAAGCGCTGGAATTCGTCGAACGGCGACAGCCAGGGGTTCTTGTAGTTGAGGTGGAGGACGAAGCCGACCGCCACCTGGTTGTCCTCCAGATGGTAGAGGAAAGAGCCGCCACCTGTCTTCATGTCGAGCGGCCAGCCGAACGAATGCTGGACCAGGCCCGGCCTGTGGTTTTCTGGCTTGACCTGCCAGAGTTCCTTGAGGCCGATGCCGTATTTGCCGGGCTCGCGGCCATCGGAAAGCTTGTATTTGGCGATCAGCTGCTTGGCGAGCGAGCCACGCGCGCCTTCGCCGATCAGCACATATTTGCCCATCAGCGCCATGCCCGGCGCGAAACCCGGACCATGCGTGCCGTCCTTCTCGACGCCCATGTCGCCGGTCACCACGCCGGTAACGGCGCCGGCGTCATTGTAGAGCAGGCCCGCCGCGGCGAAGCCGGGATAGATCTCGACGCCGAGCGCCTCGGCCTTACCAGCCAGCCAGCGGCAGACATTGCCGAGCGAGACGATGAAGTTGCCGTGATTGTTCATCAGCGGCGGCATCAGGATGTTGGGCAGACGGAACGAGCCTGCTGGGCCAAGGACGAGGAAATGGTCGTCTGTGACCGGCGTCTTGAAGGGATGCCCATCCTCGTCGCGCCAGCCCGGCAAGAGCCGGTCGACGCCGATCGGATCGACGACGGCGCCGGAGAGGATATGGGCGCCGACCTCGCCGCCCTTTTCCAGGACGACGACCGAGAGTTCGGGATTGACCTGCTTGAGGCGGATGGCGGCGGCAAGGCCGGCCGGGCCGGCGCCGACGATGACCACGTCGAATTCCATGCTTTCGCGTTCGATGTCGCTCATCAACCCCTCCGCACTGGCTTATCCCATTTGGGTATCTTGCTGGCTCCTGCGCTGCATAGCGCATCAATCGGCGACAGGAAACCGGCGCATACGTGACAATGCCGTTTTGGCCAAAAAGTCGCGCATTGCGGTGCTGGGCGGCTGTTTTGCCCCGCCGAGGCGCAGCGCGCCCACGTTTTTAATTGTTCGACGGCTTGCTTATCGGCCATACTTCGAACCATGCGCTTTCCTGAGCCAGCCGGCTTTTCATCGACGCGCTTTCTTTTCACGCCCGGCCGTGTCTGCGGGGCGCTCCTTTTGGCCCCTCTGGTGCTGGCCCCGGGCCATGCCGCAGCGGACGAAGTGAAAGTATGGGCGGCAGGCGCCTACTCCTTCTCCGACGAGCTTGGCGGCTTCCACATCACCGGCGCTTCAGGCGTTGGAACGAGAGACGATCCGCTGGTCATCACCGAAGAGCTGAATTCGTCAACGCCGGTGACCCTGACCATCCGCACGACAAAGCCGATCCAGGCTTTCGGCCCGGCCGGCGCATTCGCCAATGGCATCATGTATATGCGCATTGACGTGCTCAACAACAGCGGCCAGGCCTGGATCGAATTCCAGTTCGAGCTGCAGGAGATGCTGAATCAGCCGAGCGTGTTCGGCGACGGACTTTCGTTCGACCAGCGCAACAAGACGCCCGATAACATCTGGTCGAGCAATTTCGCCGATTTCGACCGCGATTTCGAACCCTATGACCGGCTGCTGTTCCGGAATGGCAAGGTCGACCCGCTGAAAACCGCCAGATTCGAATTCCTGATGACCGACTATACGCCGCGCTGGACCTTCTATCTGGTGCAGGATCCACGCATACCAACCGGGTAGAACAACCAGCCAGCCTTGCAAATTGCCGTCATGGGGGCGAATGTGCCGGCATGACTGCCGCTTCCCCACATAACAGACCAGACATTGCCGACCTACTGGCCTTTTATGCCAGCGTCGGCGTCGACGAGGCGCTTGAAGACCAGCCGGTGAACCGGTTCGCCGAGGTCGTGCCAAAGCCGATGGAGCGTGCGCCGACGGCGACGCCCTCGGGCAATACCGCCGCGCAGCAGCGTTCAACGACCGTGTCTCGCCCCGAAGCCATCGACAGAGCAAATGCACCACCCGTTGCACGCGCACCGTCGGCGACGGTTCCCGACGAAGCGCAGGCGGCGCTGGCCCGCCAGTTGGCAACGACGGCAACGACCCTGGACGAGCTTCGCCAGCACATGGCGGCGTTCGACGGCTGCAATCTCAAAGCCACGGCCAAGAACCTTGTGTTCGCCGACGGCAACCCGGAAGCCGCCGTGATGCTGGTCGGCGAGGCGCCGGGGCGCGACGAGGACATCGAGGGCCTGCCCTTCGTCGGCCGCTCGGGCCGGCTGCTCGACCGCATGCTGGCGGCGATTGGGCTCGACCGGACCTCGGTCTACATCGCCAACGTCATTCCGTGGCGGCCGCCGGGCAATCGCACGCCGACGCCGCACGAAACCGAGATCTGCCGGCCGTTCATCGAGCGGCAGATCGAACTGGTCAATCCGAAAGTGCTGATCAACCTCGGCGGTCCGTCGGCCAAGACCTTGCTCAACACCAGCGAAGGCATCCTGCGCCTGCGCGGCAACTGGCGCGTCCACACGACGGCATCCGGCGTCGCCATTCCCGCCATGCCAACGCTGCATCCCGCGTATCTGCTGCGAACGCCGTCGCACAAGAAGCTGGCGTGGCGGGATTTGCTTGAGGTGAAGGCGAAATTGCGGGCGATTGGCTAGACGCTTGGCGGCCCTCCCTTGTGGGAGAAGGACAGGACCATAACCTCGCAGGTAATTGAAATGCGCTGTCCGCCGATCTAACCATGCCTCCATGACATCAGCCCAAAATACCACCGGCAGCCTCATTCGCGAATGGCGGACGCGCCGACGAATGTCACAGCTCGAACTCGCCATGGAGGCCGAGATCTCACAGCGGCATCTGAGCTTCGTCGAAAGCGGCCGCGCCGCGCCCTCGCGCGACATGGTGCTGCATCTGGCCGAACAGCTTTCGATCCCGCTCAGGCAGCGCAACCAGTTGCTGCTCGCCGCCGGCTTTGCGCCGAGCTTCGGCGAGCGCTCGCTGACCGACAAGACATTGGCGCCGGCGATGGCGGCGGTCGAGATCGTGCTGAAGGGGCATGAGCCATTCCCGGCACTCGCTGTCGACCGCTACTGGAACCTGGTTTCGGCCAATGCCGCTATCGCTCCGTTCCTAGCCGATGTCAGCGAGCCGTCGCTGCTCAAGCCGCCGGTCAACGTGCTTCGCCTCAGCCTGCACCCCGGCGGCATCGCCCCGCGCATCGTCAATCTCCAGGAATGGCGGACGCATCTGCTCGAGCGTCTCAAACACCAGATTGACGCCAGCGGCGACCCGGTGCTGGTCGATCTGGAGCGCGAGTTGCGCAGCTACCCGTCCGGTTTGAAAGGCAGCCGGCCGGCGCCGGTCGAGCCGAATGCCATCGTGCACCCGCTCAGGCTGGCGCATGGCGATCAGGTTTTGTCGTTCATCAGCACCATCACGGTGTTCGGCACACCACTCGACGTGACACTGTCGGAACTGGCGATCGAATCGTTTTTCCCGGCCGATGATCAGACGAGGACGGTTCTGGTACGCTTGGCGAAGGAGCGGGCAGAACGGTCGTAATCAGCCTTCTGGCAAAGACGCCTTGCGGGTGCGAGTGCGCTCCAGGCCAAGCTGGCGCTCGCGCCAGATGATGAATATCCCGGCGGCAACAACGATTAGGCCGCCGACAAGCATGTGAGCCGTGGCAACGTCGCCGAAGACGAGATAGCCGACAACCAGGCCAAGGATCATCGAGCTATATTCGAACGGCGCCACCACCGAGGCCTCGGCATGGCGATAGGCTGCCGTCATCAGAATCTGGCCGAGGCCGCCGCAGAAGCCGGCGGCAACCAGAAGAGCCGCCTGGAGCGGTGTCAGCATCCGCCAACCGAACGGCAGCGACAAGAGCGACATGACGCTCGCCGTCACCGAAAACCACAGCACGATGGTCGCGGTGCGTTCGCTTTGCACGAGATTGCGCACCAACAGCATGGCGACCGCCGAGATCGCCGCGGCGACAAGGGCGGCAATGACGCCAAGCACCTCCTGGTCGTCGAGCGCCTGGTCGGAACTGAGCAGTGTCAATTCCGGCCACGAGATGATCAGCACGCCGACCAGGCCAACCGCAACCGCGCTCCAGCGATAGACGCGGATGGTTTCACCGAGAAAGATCGAGCTGAATACCACCACCAGCAGCGGCTGCGCGTAGTTCAGCGTGATCGCCTCCGGCAGCGGCAGCCGCGTCAGCGCGAAAAAGCCGAGCCCCATGGCGCCGACGCCGACAAGGCCGCGGGCGATGTGGTTGAGCGGGCGCTTGGTGGTGAAGGCAGTGCCGAGTTTTCCCTTGAAAGCCAAAAACGCGATAATCGGGAAGATAGCGAAGAAAGAACGGAAGAAGACGATCTGGCCCGCTGGAACGGTGCCTGCGGCCTTGATGCAGGTCTGCATGCCGACGAAGACGGCCACCGACACGATCTTGAGCATGATGCCGGTGAGCGTGTTGTGCCCGCCAGCATGGTCGCTGACTGTGGGGCTGCCGTGGCCGGCTTTCACGCTCCCACAGCTTCGCGGATGGTTGCCCAGATGCGCGCCGGCGTTGCCGGCATGTCGATGTGCCTGACGCCATACGCGCGCCAGAGCGCGTCGGTCACCGCGTTGAGTGCGGCCGGGGTCGAGCCGATGGTGCCGGCCTCGCCTGCCCCCTTGATGCCGAGCGCATTGGTGGTCGAAGGCACGTTGCGGGTCTCGAAATGGAAGAACGGGAAATTGTCGGCGCGCGGCATGGCGTAGTCCATGAAGCTCGCCGTCAAAAGCTGTCCGTCCTCGCTGTAGATCGTGTCTTCGATCAGTGCCTGGCCGATGCCTTGCACGACACCGCCATGCACCTGGCCGGCGAGCAGGATCGGATTCACGGTGACGCCGAAATCGTCGACAATGGTGTAGCGGACGATCTCGGTGGCGCCGGTATCCGGGTCGATCTCGACCTCGCAGATATGGGTACCGTTCGGGTAGGTGCATTCGTCCTGCACGAACTCGCCAAAGCCTTTGAGATCATCAGGCGTCTTGGCGGCCTTGGCGATGGTGGAAAAATCGATCGAGCGATCGGTGCCGACGATGCGGGCAGCGCCATCAGACAGCTCGATGTCGCCGGCCGAGGCTTCCAGCTCATCGGCAGCGATGCGCTTGATCTTGTTGGCCAGGTCTTCGCCGGCCCGCGATGCCGACACGCCGCCGAGCGGAACGGAGCGCGAGCCGCCGGTGCCGCCGCCAGCCTTCAGCTCGTCGGTGTCACCCTGGCGGACATGGATCTTGTCGATGTCGAGATTGAGCTTTTCCGACAGGAACTGCGCATAGGCAGTGGCGTGCCCCTGCCCGTTGGTCTGGGTTCCGATTTTCAGCGTCACCGTGCCGTCGCCGTTGAGTTCGACGAAGGCCGGTTCCGATCCGGGGAAAGCGCAAGCCTCGATATAGGTCGCCATGCCGAGGCCGCGGATCTTGCCGCCGGCTTTCGACTGCGCCAGCCGCGCCGGGAACGCTTTCCATTCGGAGCGTTCGATGGCACGCTCCATATGGCCTTCGAATTCACCGGTGTCGTAGAGGCGGCCGGTTTGGGTGCGGTAGGGAAACTGTTCAGGCCGAATGAAATTGCGGCGGCGAATCTCTTCGACAGGCAGGCCGAGATCGTGCGCGCAGGCATCGACCAGTTTTTCCAGCAGGAACGCTGCCTCCGGTCTGCCGGCACCGCGATAGGCGTCGACCGGGCAGGTGTTGGTGTAGAGGCCGGTGACCGAGACGTCGAGCGCCTGGATATCATAGACGCCGGTCGACATGGTGACGCCGATATAGGGAATGAACGGGCCGTATTGCGAGATATAGGCGCCGATGTTGGCGAGCAGGTCCACCTTCATGCCGAGGAATCGGCCATCCTTGTCCAGCGCCATCTCGGCCGTCACGACATTGTCGCGCCCTTGCGCATCGGTCAGGAAGTGTTCGGTGCGGTCGCCGGCCCATTTGACCGGGCGGCCAAGCCGCTTTGCCGCCTCCAGCACCAGCGGATATTCGCGGTAGACGAAGGTCTTCGGCCCGAAACCGCCGCCGACATCCGGCGTGATGACGCGCAGCTGATTCTTCTTGATTTTGAACAGGACGGCCAGAATGTACTGCATGGAATGCACGCCCTGCGACCCCGTGGTCAGCACGAAGCGGTTCTCCTCCACGTTCCACTCGCCGATTGCCGAGCGCGGCTCCATGTAGTTGCAGACCAGCCGGTTGTTGACGAATTCGATGCGCGTGACATGGGCGGCCTTGGCGAAAGCCGCGTCGGTCTTTTTCTTGTCACCCATGTGGTAGCTGAAGGCGCGGTTGGAACCGAGTTCCGGCCAGACCAGCGGCGCGCCTTCGGCAAGCGCCGCTGCCGTCCCGGAAGCCGCGCCTTCGCTGTCATAGTCGACGTCGATCAGCTCAGCGGCATCCTGCGCCAAGGCGCGACTGTCGGCGACAACAAAGGCAACGGCATCACCGACATAGTGGACCCGGTCGCGGCACAGGATCGGGATGTCGCGCGTCGGCGCCTTGGTGCCGTCCGGCTGTTCCTGCATGACGCCGGACCTGAGATCTCCCAGATGAGCAAGATCCTTGCCGGTCAGCACCAGATGCACACCAGGCGCCGTCTTCGCGGCCTCGGTTGAACCGATGGTGAAGCTGGCTTTGGCGACCGGTGAGCGCAGGACATAGCCATGCAGGACCCCAGCCGGCTGGATATCGTCGGTATAGCGGCCCTGCCCCTGGATGAAGGCGGCATCCTCGCGCCGCAGCACGGATGCGCCCATGCCGAATTTCGGTGTGACGACGGTCATGAGTTGCCTCGTGATGATGACGGGAGAAGAACGCCTGAAATAGGCATTGCCTTAGTTTTGTCGAGGGGCCGTTTCGTGTAAAGAGCGCGGACTTCAAATTTCTTGGCCAGCGGACACAATCCGCCGCCAACGCAATCGACAGGAAAGCCACGGAATGCGCACGGACACCGGCCAGGTCTTCAAGCTCGAAGACTATCGCCCCAACGACTACCTCATTCCGCAAACCAACCTCACCTTCCGCCTTTCGCCAGACGCAACGCGCGTCACCGCTTTGCTTACTGTCGAGCGACGTGACGGCGTCTCCATGTCGGCACCATTGGTGCTCGACGGTGACGGCCTGACGCTCAAGCGCATCGAGATCGACGGCAAGAAAGTAAAATCGTCGGATCTTCTAGCGAGCCCAGACCAGCTGACCATCCTCAAGCCGCCCGCCGCGCGTCGCTTCCAGTTGTTGATTGAGACCGAGCTGGCGCCGGCGGGCAATGAAGCCCTGATGGGCCTCTACCGCTCGAGCAATGTCTACTGCACGCAGTGCGAGGCCGAAGGCTTTCGCCGCATCACCTATTTCCTCGATCGCCCCGACATCCTGTCCGTCTACACCGTGCGGATCGAAGCGCTGCGTGACGAGGCGCCACTGCTTCTGTCCAACGGCAACCCGCTCGACAGAGGCGATCTCGGCGACGGCTGGCACTATGCCAGATGGCACGATCCTTTCCCCAAGCCGTCCTACCTGTTCGCGCTGGTGGCCGGCAATCTCGGCCAGCTCGCCGACAGTTTCGTCACCCTGTCCGGCCGCGCGGTCGAGCTCGGCATCTATGTCGAGCCCGGCAAGGAGAAGCTGGCCGGCTACGCGATGGACGCCCTGAAGCGGTCGATGAAATGGGACGAGGAGGCGTTCGGACGGGAATACGATCTCGACGTCTTCAACATCGTCGCCGTGTCCGACTTCAACATGGGCGCGATGGAGAACAAGGGCCTTAACATCTTCAACGACAAATATGTGCTGGCCGATCGCGAGACCGCGACGGACGCTGATTTCGCCAATATCGAGGCGATCATCGCGCATGAGTATTTCCACAATTGGACAGGCAACAGAATCACTTGCCGCGACTGGTTCCAGCTTTGCCTGAAGGAAGGGCTGACGGTCTTCCGCGACCACGAATTCTCCGCCGACCAGCGCTCGCGGGCGGTCAAGCGCATCGCCGAGGTGCGCACCTTGCGCGCCCACCAGTTTCCCGAGGATCAGGGCCCGCTGGCGCATCCGGTGCGGCCGCGCCGCTACCGCGAGATCAACAATTTCTACACGGCGACGGTCTACGAGAAAGGTTCCGAAGTTGTGCGAATGATCCGTACGATTCTCGGGGCCGAGGTCTTTCGCGCCGGCATGGACCTCTATTTCGAGCGGCACGACGGCGACGCGGCGACGATCGAGGATTTCATCAAAGTGTTCGAAGATGCATCCGGCCGCGACCTGTCGCAGTTCGCGCTCTGGTATCATCAGGCAGGAACGCCCAACCTGACGATCAGTTCGACGCACAATCCGGCCGCGCAAGAATTCACGCTCGAAATCGAGCAGTCGGTGCCGCCGACGCCTTCCGAAAGCCGCAAGCGGCTGATGCACATCCCGCTCGCCTTCGGCCTGATCGGCGCCGGCGGCAAGGCCGTGGAGTATAGCGGCGTCGAGGGCGCCAGCATCGAGGACGGCGTCATCCATGTCCGCAAGCGCCGCCACATGGTGCGGTTCTCAGGCGTCGCCGAACGCCCAGCCGTGTCGCTCAACCGAGGCTTTTCGGCGCCGGTGACGCTGTCGGTCGAGCAGAAAGCCGATGACCAGTTCTTCCTCGCCCGTCACGACAATGACGCCTTCTCGCGCTGGCAGGCCTTCAACACATTGCTGACAGATGCGCTGATATCAGCCTTCCGCGAGATCCTCGGCGGCAAGCAGCCCGACTTCGCGGCGCGGCTGACCGAACTCGTCGGCAGCATCGCCGGCGACGAAACGCTCGAACCGGCCTATCGGGCGCTGGCGCTGGCACTGCCGGGCGAAGCCGACATTGCCCGCGACATCGGCAGAAATATCGACCCCGACGCCATCTATGCGGCCCGCGAGGCGCTGGCGCTGGCGATCGGCACCGCAAACCGCGGCGCTTTTTCGAGCCTGTACCTCAGCCTTGCCGACAAGGCAGCGTTCAGCCCTGACGCGGCGAGCGCCGGGCGACGCGCCTTGCGCAACACCCTGCTGGATTATCTGTCGCTGCAGCCGGGCGGAGCGGCCCTCGCCGCCGGGCATTTCCAGTCTGCGACTAACATGACCGACCGCGCGGCCGCACTCGCCGTGCTCGCGCATCGTCACCACGGTTCGCCCGAGGCGATCGAGGCGCTCGCGGCTTTCGAGACGATCTATGGCTCCGACCCGCTGGTCATGGACAAATGGTTCCAGATCCAGGCCAGTGTCCCGGGACCGCAAACGGTCGACACAGTGATGGCCCTGACCAACCACCCGGCCTTCTCGATGGGCAACCCGAACCGCGTACGCTCGTTGATCGGCACCTTCTCCAGCGCCAACCAGACCGGCTTCCACCGGGCCGACGGCGAAGGCTACCGGTTCTTTTCGCAAACGGTACTCGAGGTCGAAAAGCGCAACCCGCAAGTGGCGGCAAGACTGGCGACGGCGCTCAGATCGTGGCGTTCGCTCGAACCTCTGCGGCAGGCCAAGGCCAGGGAAGCGCTGCTTTCGATCGCCAACGCCGAAAACCTGTCGGCGGATCTGAGGGATATCGTCGAGCGCACGCTGGCTTAGACTTGGCTTGCGCCCGAGGGAGGATCGGCCGTTTCGGCATTATTTTAGTCGATTTTTAATCTTTTTTCGCCGGGCCACTGGACAAGGCGAATCACCTTTGATTCTTTACTGACGATTCGGATGTGCGGCGTTTGCCGGATCAAAGCAGCATAGGCAAATTCGGGGAGTGCCATTTATGGCGAAGGCGGACGCGTGGGGCGCGCCCGAAGGGACGGCTTTTGCGCATCGCGAGACGCGCAGCGACGGTCTTGCCGGGAATACGCGGCTCATCGCCGAACCGGCGTACCGACGACTTCTGGCCGCCGAACCGCTGCTGCGCCGATCGATACCCGTCCTCATCATCACCTTCCTGATCGTCATCGCGGCGCTGCGCGTGCTGTCGCTGCTGAACGAGCGCGACGATGTCGAGCGCAATGCCAAGGCGATCCTGACGCTGGCGGCGGGCCAACTGGCCAGTTCGCTCGCCACCACTTCGGACACGGTGCCTGGCGCCATCCAGGATCTGCTGGAGACCACAAGCCGTCAGGGCGCGATGGACCGCAGCCATGTGCTCGTCATCACCGACAGTGCTTTCAAGATCATCGCGGTGACGCCGCGCTCGATACCATGGCAAGGCCATTCGCTCGACGGCCTCGTCGAGGGCGGTCAACCCTTGTTCATGTTCGGCGATCGCGCCGGCGTCATGGAAGTCAACATTGACGGACGGGACTGGTATGCGGCGGTCAGCCTGGCAAATGGCCAGAAGGGTGCTGCGGCGGCCCTGGTGCCGCAGGACGCGGTTTTCGAAGCCTGGCGCAAGACTGTTTCGCTGAACGTCACCCTGTTCGTGCTGACGGCCGGCGTGCTGATCGTCATCCTCTATGCCTATTTCGGCCAGGCGGCACGCGCACAGGCGGCTGACCGCATCTACCTCGAAGCGCATCAGCGCATCGACATGGCACTGGTTCGCGGCCGCTGCGGCCTGTGGGACTGGGATATGGTGCGCGGCAAGATGTACTGGTCGCGATCGATGTATGACATGCTCGGCTACAGGCCCTGCGACACGATGCTGTCCTTCGGAGAAGTCGATCAGATCATCCACCCCGAGGACGGCGACCTGTTCGAGCTTGCCAATAGAATTGTCGCACGAGAGATCGATCACATCGACCAGGTGTTCCGGATGCGGCATGCCGACGGCCAGTGGGTCTGGATGCGCGCACGGGCACAAGTCATCGATCCGGAAGCGCCGGAGATCCAGCTGATCGGGATCGCCGTAGACGTCACCGAACAGCGTCATCTGGCGCTGCGTTCCGAGGCCGCCGACCTTCGCCTCAGAACAGCGATCGAGAACATCAACGAATCCTTCGTGCTGTGGGATTCGGCGCAGCGCCTGATCATGTGCAATTCCAAATACCAGCAGGACAACGGGCTTTCGGACCGCGACGTGATGCCGGGCGTCACACGAGCGGCTCTTGAAGAACGCATGCAGGCCTTTGCTTCCGAGCGGCGGCTTGCCAACACCAGCGGACTGCAAGGCGGCGCCACTTTCGAGCGGCAGCTGGCCGATGGCCGCTGGCTGCAGGTCAACGAACTGAAGACCAGGGATGGCGGCATCGTCGCCGTCGGTTCAGATATCACCCAGATCAAGCTGCACCAGGAGAAGCTGGTCGACAGCGAGCGCCGGCTGATGGCGACGATCCATGATCTCAGCCTCGCGCGGCGGGCGGAAGAGGAGCGGTCGCGCGAACTGGTCGACCTCAACCGCAAATATATGAAGGAAACCGAACGCGCCGAGGCGGCGAACCGGGCCAAGTCCGAGTTCCTGGCCAACATGTCGCATGAGTTGCGCACGCCGCTGAACGCGATCATCGGCTTCTCCGAACTGATGGAACAGGGGCTGTTCGGCCCGCTCGGATCGGAGCGCTACGAGGAGTACGCGACCGACATCAACAGCAGCGGCAAATATCTGCTGGGCGTCATCAACGACATTCTCGACATGTCCAAGATCGAGGCTGGCCAGTTCTCGCTGGACCGCGAAGAGATCGACCTCGGCCCGCTGATCAGCGAAACCGTTCGCGTCGTATCGTTGCAGGCGGCGCAAAAGGCCATCACCGTGGAAACCCGCATCGCCGACGCGCTGACGCTGATCGCCGACCGCCGTGCGATCAAGCAGATCGTCATCAACCTTTTGTCCAATGCGGTGAAATTCACCGGCCAGGGAGGCCACATATCGGTCAGGGCCCGCAACACGTCCGCCGCGCTGGTGCTGACGATCGAGGACAATGGCTGCGGCATCCCCAAGGATGCGCTCGGCAAACTCGGACGGCCCTTCGAACAGGTGCAGAACCAGTTCTCCAAGAGTCACGCCGGGTCCGGCCTTGGCCTCGCCATCTCGCGCTCGCTGGCTGAACTCCAGGGCGGCGCGCTGAAGATCCGTTCGACCGAAGGTGTCGGCACGATCGTATCGGTGCGCATTCCGGTGAAGAAAGCCGCGTCGGCGATCAGGGCCGCGGCCTGAGCAGCAGGCTCCGGCCTGCACCGCCGGAGCCTACTCCAGACAGCCTCACTGCATATCGCTGTCTTCGCCGTCGTCACTCCATTGGCGGTGGCGGCCGAAGCGGCCGCCCTTCGGCAATTCGCCCTTTTCGATCTTGCCGTCATTGTTCCTGTCGAGCATCGCAAAGATTTTCTTCTCCCGACCGGCGATGTCGTCTGCCGTCAGGGTGCCGTCGCCCTTGGTGTCGTAGCGGGCGATGATGCGTTTGGCCATCTGCTCGAAGCGCGCCTTCTCCAGCGCCTCGGCGAGCTGGGCGACGGTCAGCTTGCCGCCATTGTCGGCGACGAGTTTCTTCAGCCGAGCGTTCATGGCGTCGGAGAACTGGTCGAAGGTGATGGTGCCGTTCGAATCCTTCATCGCCTTGTTGAGTCGCATCATCGTGCCCTCGCGCATTTTTGCGCTGACATTGTTTTCGGCGTAGGCCGCGGAGCCGACAGCACCGGCCAAGGCTAGGAAGGCAAGGGCAAGTTTGGTTGTCTTTCTCATGGTCTTCTCCTGTTGCATCGTCACCCCCGATGCGGTCCGAGACAGCCGCTCGTCGCGATCATCCCGTACGAAGCAAAAGGTCGAAATCTTTCCTGACCTTTTGCGACGTCTCTTTGAGATGTGCTTCCAGCACACCGAAATCCGGCAGGTCTGTCACCGCCAGAAGCAGATCCGAAAGCCCGGGCGGAACATCGTCGCGCTCGAAGGCTCCGGTGAGGCACAGCCGCGTCATCTGGGTCAGTGCCAGATAGAGCGCATAGGCATCGCCAAGCTCCTGCCTGACCCCGGCATCGGCGAAACCCGGCGCCAGATGCGACAGGATCTCGGCCGTACCGGTGGCGCGTGCAATTGGCACGGCCGGGGCACGTAACCCGGCCTCGACCTGCCCGGTGATCACAGCCACCTGAGCGATGAATTCGAGATCGATGAGGCCGCCGGGGATCAGTTTGATGTCCCAGAGATCGCGTGGCGGCTTTTCCTTTTCGATCATGGCGCGCATGTCCGAGGCCTCGGCCATCACTTTTGCCGCATCGCGCGGTTGGCCGAGCACCGCCGCCACTTCCGCCTCGACCTCGCTGCACAGGCTGGCGTCGCCGGCAATGGCACGCGCCCGCGAAAGCGCCATGTGCTCCCACGTCCAAGCCTCCTGGCGCTGGTACTTCTTGAAGGCATCGATATGGGTGGCCACCGGACCCTTGTTGCCCGATGGCCGCAAGCGCAGGTCGAGGTCGTAGAGAACGCCCTCCGCCGTCGGCGCGGACACCGCCGCGATCAGCCGCTGCGTCATGCGGGTGTAGTAATGCGAAGGCGCCAGCGGCTTATCGCCATCGGATTCCTCGGCATCCGGTGCGTGGTCGTAGAGCAGGATCAGGTCGACATCCGAGCCGGCGGTCAACTCTCGGCTGCCGAGTTTGCCCAGGCCGAGCAGGGAAACCACGCCCCCGGCAATCGTGCCGTGGCGCGCTGCGAATTCGGTTGTCACCGCCTGCAGCGCCGCCTCGATGGTAAGATCTGCCAGGTCGGAAAAGGCGTGGCCGGCGCGCACCGGGTCGATCGAGCCGGCCAGCAGCCGCACACCGATCAGGAATTTCTGCTCGGAGGCAAATATGCGCAGCCGGTCGAGCACGTCCTCATACGGCCGGTCGCCCTCGACGAAGGCGGAAAGCCGCGCCGACAGATAGGCGCGGTCCGGCAGCTCCGTCAGCAAGGCCGGATCCAGCAAACCGTCGAAAACATGCGGCCGGCGCGTGATGATCGCTGCCAGCCGGGGTGCCGCACCCATGATTGTCGCCAAAAGCTTGAGCAGGGCCGGATTGGACTGCAGCAGGGAAAACAGCTGGATGCCGGCCGGCAGGCCAGCGAGAAACTCATCGAAGCGCAACAGGGCCTCATCAGCCCTGCGCGTCTGGCCAAAGGACCGCAACAGCGCCGGCGTCAGTTCCGTCAGCCGCTCGCGTGCCTCCGCCGACTGGGTGACGCGATAGCGGCCGAAATGCCAGCCGCGAATGACGCGGCAGATGTCGCTTGGTCGCTGAAAGCCGAGACCGTGCAAGGTCCGCAACGTATCGGGATCGTCGACATCGCCGGTGAAGACCAAATTGCCGATGCCGGTTGAGAGTTCCGGCGCGGTTTCGAAGAGTGCCGCGTAATGGCGTTCGACCTGCTGCAGCGAAGCGCGGAACGCTTGGGAAAAGGCAGCAGAATCGGCAAAACCCAGCATGCGGGCGATTCGCTCCAGCCCCTCATCGTCATCCGGCAGCGTGTGCGTCTGCTCGTCGGCAACCATCTGCACGGCATGTTCGACACGGCGCAGGAACCAGTACTGGCGCGCCAGCGCGTCACGCGCATCGGTGGTGATCCAGCCACGCGCCGCGAGCTGGCCGAGCATCGGCACGGTCTCGCGGCCACGCAGTTCCGGAAAGCGTCCGCCGGCGATGAGCTGCTGGGTCTGGACGAAGAACTCGATTTCGCGGATACCGCCGCGCCCGAGCTTTACGTTGTGGCCCTTGACGGCGATCTCGCCATGACCCTTGTGGGCGTGGATCTGTCGCTTGATCGAATGGACGTCGGCAATCGCCGCGTAGTCCATGTATTTGCGCCAGATGTAGGGCTGGAGCTCCTTGAGGAAGGAGGCGCCCGCGGCCAGGTCACCGGCCACCGGACGCGCCTTGACCATGGCGGCGCGCTCCCAGTTCTGGCCGCGCGCTTCATAGTAGCGTAGTGCGGCCTCGACTGGGATCGCCAGCGGGGTTGAACCCGGATCGGGGCGCAGCCTCAGATCGGTGCGGAAAACATAACCGTGCTCGGTGCGATCCTGCAGGATACGAACCAGGCGGCGCGTCAGGCGGGAAAACAATTCGGTGGCGTCGAGCGGATCGATCACGGCCGGCGCTTCCGGATCGAAGAAAACCACGAGATCGATGTCAGAGGAGAAATTCAGCTCGTGCGCGCCAAGCTTGCCCATGCCGAGCAGGATCCAGCCCGATTTCTTCGATGGCCTGTCGAGATCCGGCAGTTTGAGCTTGCCCTGGCCATGCGCGTCGCGCAGCAGGAAGTCGACGGCCGCACGGGTGCAAGCATCGGCAAGGTCGCTCAACCGCCGAACCGTCAGCGCCGTTTCGGCCTCGCCGGCAAGATCAGCCAGCGCGATCAGGAAATGTGCCTCGGCCTTGCACTGGCGAAGTTCGCTCATGAGCCCGGCTTCCGATACCTCCTCGGCCAATGGCGCCTGGTCGATGGTGGCGCCGATCGCTTTCAGCCTTACCTCGACCGTCTGCTCGAACAGCCCATCTAGAATCCGTGGCCGGCGACGTGCCGTATCGCGCAGGAAGGGCGACAGATCGAAGATGGCTGCCAAGAGATCCTGGCCCTCCCCTTTACGGGCCAGGAACTTGGCCAGCCTTGTCAGCCCCTCTTCGCCTGCGGCGGAGGCGATCTCGGCCATTTCTTGCCGCGCCCGGTCCTCGTCTAACGGGGCAAGACTGATCGCCGGCTTCAGCAGCCAGTCCGTCACCCTCGCAGCCGTGCTCATCAGTGATCCTCCCGTGCCGGGAAACTCATGACCACAGACAGTCCAGGATTGCCGGGCGAGAGATCAAGCCGGCCATTGTGGAACGTCATGACGGCCTTGGCGAGGCTGAGGCCAAGGCCGGAACCCGGCTGCGATCGGCTTTTTTCCAACCGCACGAAACGTTCCGTCGCGCGGGCACGGTCGGCGTCGTCGGGGATGCCGTGGCCATTGTCGATGACCGAGAGCCGAACATCCGTGCCGGCTCGCTCGAGGGCTACGCGCACAGCCGGCTGAGCGGCGTCAGTCGAATATTTGATGGCGTTGTCGACGATGTTCGACAGCGCCTGGCCGATCAGTTCGCGGTTGCCATTGACGAAAACCGTCTCCCGCACGTCGGTCTTAAGCGAGACGCCCGCCTCCTCCGCCACCGGCTCGTAGAGTTCGACGACATCGCGAACGGCCTCGGAAAGATCGACGCGGTCGATGTTCTCCGAGGAGTAGCCAGCCTCAAGCCGGGAGATCATCAGGATGGCATTGAAGGTCTTTATCAGTTGGTCGGACTCGGCGATGGTGCCTTCCAGTGCCTGACGGTAGTCGGCGGTCTTGTGCTTGCCCGAAAGCGCCGCTTCTGCCCGGTTGCGCAGCCGCGTCAGCGGCGTCTTCAGATCATGCGCGATGTTGTCAGAAACCTGCTTCAAGCCTTCGTTGAGCGTGGCGATCCTGGCCAGCATCACATTGAGGTTTTCGGAAAGCCGGTCGAACTCGTCGCCGGTCCCGGTCACCGGCAGCCGGCCGGTCAGGTCGCCACCCATGATGCGGCGGCTGGCCTCCGACACACTGTCGATGCGCTTCAGCGCCGCGCGGCCGACGAAGAACCAAATCAGCAGCCCGCCAAGCCCCATCATGCCGAGCGCCAGCATCAGGGCGCGACGGATCACGGCGCGAAAACGCTCCGGCTCACCGAGGTCACGGCCGACCAGCATGATCATCTGATTTGGCAGCCGCAGCACCAGCGCAATGGCATTGTGGCCCGTTTCGCCCTGGGCCTGCGGGTCGTTCTGCTCGGTTTGGTTGGTACCCTGCTCGGCGGGCAGATTGCGCAGACGCTCGAGCTCTCCTTCGCCAAAGCGCTGATAGGAGAACGGGCTGCTGGTCCAACCTTCGGTTTCGAGAACGCCTGGTTCAAGGCTCTGCACATTGCCGGTCAGAATCTGGCCGTTGGCGTCGGCGATCAGATAGAGGTTTGCGCCGGGCTGGCGCGAGCGCGCCTCGACCACACGGACCAGCACCGGCAGGCCGCCGCGTTGATAGGCGCGAGCCAGACCGAGCACCTCGTCATTGATGGTGTCCTGGGTCTGCGCCGTCAGCATGCGCGCCGATAGGGAGGTCATGTAGAAGACGAGCGCCACCGCGCAGAGCGCGAAGAGCAGGAGATAGAGCGCCGAAAGCCGCGCTGCCGTCGTCTTCATGATGGCTGGCACGGAAAGAGCCATGCCGCCGCTAACTGCTCTTCAGCATGTAGCCGGCGCCGCGAACCGTATGCAGGATGGGCTTGTCGAAGCCCTTCTCGATCTTGCCGCGCAGCCGCGAGACATGGACGTCAATGACATTGGTCTGTGGATCGAAATGATAGTCCCAGACATTTTCGAGCAGCATGGTGCGCGTCACCACCTGGCCGGCATGGCGCATCAGATACTCTAGCAGGCGGAATTCACGTGGCTGCAGCGTGATCTCGCGCCCCGCGCGACGGACCGAATGCGACAGCCTGTCGAGTTCGAGATCGCCGACGTGGTAGACGGTTTCGGCTTCCTTGGCGCTGGCGCGGCGGTTCAGCACCTCGACGCGGGCCAGAAGCTCGGAAAAGGCATAGGGCTTGGTCAGGTAGTCGTCGCCGCCGGCGCGCAGGCCGGTGACCCGGTCATCGACTTCGCCGAGCGCCGACAGGATCAGCACCGGGGTCGTGTTGCCCCTGGATCGCAGACCGGCAATGACCGACAGGCCGTCACGGCGCGGCATCATCCGGTCGATGACCATCACGTCGTAGTCGCCGGCATCGGCGAGCGCGAAGCCGGTTTCGCCGTCACCGGCGACATGCGCGGTGTGACCGGCCTCGGTAAAGGCTTTCTGCAAGTAATCCGCAGCCTCGCGATCGTCTTCTATGACGAGAATCTTCATAGGACTGTTATACGCGATTTCGCCGGAACGTTGAGTGGCAGACATCTGCATTGTGGCCTTTGCCAAAGCGCATCGAGATCAAGATCATCCGAAGCCGTACGCGATAAAGTCCTTGTCCCCGTTGTGGTTGCGCCAAGACCGCCGGAACGCTTTCAGCCGAAATATCAGGCTTTCAGACGATAGTGCGGCAGCGGGCGATGGGAGCCCGCTGCCGCCGGGGGAGAGCACGATGACTGACTAACGCGCTCCTCCACGCTTTCCCGTGCGGCGGCTCGGGGGTGTTTGAAACGGCCGCACGGGAAAAGTCGAACAGCGTCAGCCCTTGGCGACGGGCAGTGCGACGAAACGATTGGTGTCGTCGCGGGTTATCTGCATCAGCACCGCCTTGCGGCCGGATTTGACTGCGTCGGTCATCGCCTTGGTGACGTCGTCTGTGCCGTTCACCTCGGTCGAATTGACTGATGTGATGACGTCGCCTGGCTGGATACCACGATCGGCGGCATCGCTGTCGGGGTCGACGTCGGTCACCACAAGCCCCTTGCCGTTTTCGGACTTGGTGACGGTCAGGCCGAGATCGGCCAGAGTGTCGGGCTTGGCCGGAGCGGGCGGCTGCGGCTGGTCGGCTGATGCCTGCTTGTCACTGGTCGGTAGAGTGCCGAGATCGACCTTGACCGTTTGGCTCTTGCCGTCGCGCCACACCGTGACGTCGACAGATTTGCCGGGCGAAAAGGCGCCGATCAGGCGTGCCAGTTCCTTCGGCGAAGCAACGTCCTTGCCGTCGACCTGGGTGATCACGTCACCGGCGGTGATACCGGCCTTCTTGCCGGGGCCGTTGTCCTGGGCGCTGGAAACCAGCGCGCCGTTGTTGGACTTCAGACCGAGCGATTCGGCGATGTCGGACGTGACCGGCTGGATTTCGACGCCGAGCCAGCCGCGCTGCACCGAACCACTCTTCATCAGGTCCCGAACGACCTGTTTGGCGGTCGAAGCGGGAATGTCGAAGGCGATGCCGACGCTGCCGCCAGACGGCGAGAAGATCGCGGTGTTGATGCCGACGACCTGGCCGTTGAGGTTGAAGGTCGGGCCACCCGAATTGCCACGGTTGACCGACGCATCGATCTGGATGAAGTCGTCATAAGGGCCGGCGCCAATGTCGCGGCCGCGGGCCGAGACGATGCCGGCGGTGACGGTGCCGCCGAGGCCGAACGGATTGCCGACGGCCACCACCCAGTCGCCAACGCGGACCTTGGAATCATCCGCGAAGTCGACATAGGTAAACTTGCCGACACCATCGACCTTGAGCACGGCGAGATCGGTGCGCGGGTCGGTGCCAATCAGCTTGGCATCGAGTTCCTTGCCGTCATTCATCACCACGGTGAAGGCCGAGCCTTCCGAAACGACATGGTTGTTGGTGACGAGATAGCCGTCATCGGAGATGAAGAAGCCGGATCCCTGCGCAACCGGCCGCGGCTGGTCGTTATTGTGGTCGCGGTGGCTGAAACGCCTGTTACCGTCCTGACCGTTCTGGTCGCCAAAGCCGCGGAATTCCTTGAAGAAGCGGCGCAGCTGCGGGTTATCGGGCATGTTGTTCATGCCGTCCGGATCGTCGGACTGGTCTGAGCCATCATCGGCCGCCGGGCTGATCTTGGCCTTTACCTTGACGCTGACAACGGCGGGAGAAACGCGCTCGACGACATCGGCGAAGCCTGGCACCTGCGGCGCCTCGATGCGCACGGCGTCGGCCAGAACAGGGCTGGTTCCACTGGTCAACGCGCCGACGCCGATCGCACCGGCCACCGCGATGGACGCGACGGCAGCCATGAGACGCTTGCGGGTGACGGAATATGAATTGGGGGCAATATTCATGGTTCTCGTATCCTCTTTTCAAATGGACGCTGCGTGATCGGCATCCTCGGGAAGAGAGAATTAGAGAGGCGCACATTACAGCGCCATTTCCGACACATGAAACTTTGGTAATGTTCAGCAGCGACCGCGGCGTCAGTCGCGGCGCAATATTGCGTCCAACGATGCCTGCTCTTCGGCGGATAGGGATTTTGTGGCCAGCGTGCGGCGCGACCGCGCGGTCAGCACGATGAAAACGCCTCCCACCAGCAACAGCAGGACTGGCGTGCCCCACAACAACGCATTGCGCAGATCGAAACGCGGCTTCAGCAGCACGAACTCGCCATAGCGGGAGACGACGTAATCCATCACCTGCTGGTCGGTATCGCCGGCGACGAGGCGCTGGCGCACAAGGATGCGCAGGTCACGGGCAAGGTCGGCGTCGGATTCGTCGATCGACTGGTTCTGGCAGACCATGCAGCGCAGGCCCTCCGACAGCGCCCGCGCTCGTGCCTCGAGCGCCGGATCGGGCAGCATCTCGTCAGGCTTCACCGCCATTGCCGTGCCGGCGAAGAACAGCGCCAACAGCAGGACGATCGAGGTCAGCGAAAGCCGTGTGCTCATGGCGGGCCCGCGGATGTTACCGCGCTCGCTTGCTTGCGTCGCCGCGACGGCGCGCCGACGCGAAGGCGCCGGTCCATCAGCGACATCGCCGCGCCCGCCATCATCACCAGGCCGCCGCCCCAGATCAACGTCACCAGCGGCTTCCACCACAGACGCACCACGACGGAACCGTCATTGCCCTCGTCGCCAAGCGAGAGGTAGAGCTGAGAGAGACCGATCGTCCTGATGCCGGATTCAGTCGTCGTCATCTGCCGCACCGGATAAAACCGCTTGGCGGAGCTGATTTCGCCAACAGGACTGCCGCTGACGCCGATCAGCTCGAAGCGGCCGCGATCCTCGCTGTAGTTCGGCCCCTGGGCCGGATAAAGCCCGACGAAACGCACCGTATGGCCGGAGAGTTCGACGGTCTCGCCGGCATGCATCGACAGGATCTTCTCGGTGCCGAAGCAAAGCGTGCCGACGATGCCGAGCGTGGTCAGGCCAAGGCCAAGATGAGCGAAGGCGGTGCCGAAAACCGAGCGCGGCAGGCCGAGCAGGCGCCTGACCACGATCCCCGGCGCAACATTGCCAAAGCCCGATTTGACGGCAAGGTCAGTGAGCGCCCCGAGGATCAGCCAGACGGCGAGGCCGACGCCCAGGGCCGCAAACACCGACGCGCCGTCGATGAACAAAGCGGTGACCAGCGTTGCCAGGAGGGCCGCGGCGAACGCCACCATCAGCCGCTGCGCGACGGCGAAAACATCGCCGCGCTTCCAGGCCAGCAGCGGCCCGAACGGAACCACCAGCAGCAGCGGCACCATCAAGGGTCCGAAGGTGAGGTTGAAGAACGGCGCGCCGACCGAGATCTTGTCGGCTGAAAAGGCCTCGACGGCAAGCGGATAGAGCGTGCCGACGAGCACGGTCGCGGCTGCCGTGGTCAGGAACAGGTTGTTGAGGACGAGCGCGCCTTCGCGCGAAATCGGGTGAAACAGGCCGCCGGCCGTCAGACGCGAGGCGCGCAATGCAAACAGCGCCAGCGAGCCGCCGATGAACAGTGTCAGGATGCACAGGATGAAGACGCCGCGTGTCGGATCGGTGGCGAAGGCGTGGACCGAAGTCAAGACGCCCGAACGCACCAGGAACGTGCCGAGCAGCGACAGCGAAAAGGTGAGGATGGCGAGCAGCAGCGTCCAGATCTTCAGCGCCGAGCGCTTTTCCATGACGATCGCCGAATGGAGCAGCGCTGTGCCGGACAGCCACGGCATGAAGGAGGCGTTCTCGACCGGATCCCAGAACCAGAAACCGCCCCAACCGAGTTCGTAGTAGGCCCAGTAGGATCCCATGGCGATTCCGCCGGTCAGGAACATCCAGGCGACCAACGTCCACGGCCGCACCCAGCGTGCCCAGGACGCGTCGATGCGTCCTTCGATGAGAGCGGCGACCGAAAAGGAAAAGCAGATCGAGAAGCCGACATAGCCGAGATAGAGGAAGGGCGGGTGGATGGCGAGGCCGAGATCCTGGAGGATCGGGTTGAGATCGCGGCCCTCGATCGGCGCCGGATTGAGCCGGATGAACGGATTGGACGTCGCCAGGATGAACAGGAAGAAGGCGGCGCCGATGGCACCCTGCACGGCAAGCACGTTGGCGCGCAGCGTCGCCGGCAGATTTGACCCGAAGGCGGCGACAAGGGCGCCGAAGAAGGTCAGGATCAGCACCCAGAGCAGCATCGAGCCTTCGTGATTGCCCCAGGTTCCGGTGATCTTGTAGATCAGCGGTTGCAGCGAATGCGAGTTTTCCCACACACTCGCCACCGAGAAATCAGAGCTTGCGTAAGCGCTCGCCAACGCCACGAAGGACAGCGCCGTCAGGGCAAAGCCGGTCACCGCGACTGGCCCACCGACCGCCATCAGGCGCTGGTTGTTCAGACGTGCGCCAAACAGCGGCACGAGCGTCTGCACAAGCGACAGCGCAAACGCCAAGACCAAGGCGAAATGTCCGGTTTCAACCATGGCTGTAATTCACTCTTGCTCTCCTGCCAGAGCTATTCACTCTTGCTCTCCTGCCAGACGCCCTTGGCCTTCAGGCCGTCGGCCACGTCCTTGGGCATATAGCGCTCATCATGCTTGGCCAGCACGCTGTCGGCAACGAAGACGCCGTCCGGGCCGAAAGTGCCCTCGGTGATCACGCCCTGCTCTTCGCGGAAAAGATCGGGCAGGATGCCCGTATAGGTGACCTTGACCGATTTGTGCGTGTCGGTGACCGAAAATCCGACGGTCGCCCCCTGCCCGCGCTGGATCGTGCCTTTTTCAACCAGCCCGCCCAGCCTGATGCGCTGGCCAGGCTGGACACTGGCGGTGGTCAGATCAGCCGGCATATAGAAATAGGACGCCTTCTGGCCAAGCGCATAGAAGGTCAGCCCGGTGGCGGCGCCAAGGAAAGCCAGTCCACCCGCGATCACCGACAATCGTTTCTGCTTGCGCGTCATGTCTTGTTCTACTCCGTCGCCGTCAGGCCAAGCGAGGCGGCAAAGGCGGTGAATTTTTTCGCTTCGTCACTGTCGGCTCCAAAGACGGCAATGGCGCGACCGAGCGCCTGACGTGCCAGATCGGCCTTGCCCAGCACGACATAGGAACGAACGAGGCGCATCCAACCTTCCGGATCGCGCGGATTTTGCCGCAGTTTGTCGTCGAGGCGGGCGACCATCGTGCTGATCATCGCTTCCCTATCAGCGGGAGACAGCGACGATGCAGCGTCGATATCGCCGGCATCGGGACCGTTGGTGGCGCCGCCGGAAGCGACTGCGGGACTGCCGGACCTGGCCAGCGCCTGCTCGACCGCACTGCGCCATGGCGACTCCGGCGGCAGCTTGTCCAGCATTGCCCGCCAGGCTGTGGCCGCCTCCTTGGTGCGGCCCTCCTGCGCCAGCGCCATGGCCAGATAGAAGCTCGCCTTCGCATTGGCCGGGTCGAGCTTCAAGGCCGCCTCGAAGGCCTTCTGTGCATCGGCTGAGACAATGCCGCCTGCCGCACCGGCGATCGCCTCGCCAAGACCGGCCTGGCGAACGGCGCTGTCGCCATCGAGGCGGATAGCGTTGCGATAGGCCGCCGCCGCGTCGGAAAAGCGTTGCATGCGCAGATAGACTGGCGCGAGCACATCCCAGCCCCTGCCATCGGAAGGATTGGCAGCAAGATGAGCTTCGGCCCGCGCCACCAATTCGTCGACCGAACTGTCGGCCGGGTTCTTGGCCAACCGCTCGCTGAGCGGTTGCGACGGCAAATCGGGTGAGCCGAGCTGACTGTAAAGGCCCCAACTGACCAGCGGCACCGCCAGAACGGCCGCGGTGGCGACCAGCCTTGCCGCTACCGAAATTCGGCCAACGGACGCATCGCCCGCCGTTGCCGCATTGTCGAGGCGAAGGATGCGGCGAGCGATCTCGGCGCGCGCTTCGGCAGCTTCCCCCGGCTGGATCAAGCCACGCGCAGCGTCGCGGTCAAGCTCGGACAACTGATCGCGATAGACTTCGAGATCGTGATCGCTGCTCGACGACGCGCCCTTCGAGCTGGCGGCCAGCGGCAGCAGCACCGCCAGGCTTGCACCCAGCGTGAGAATTGCGGCTATGACCCAGAACAGCATGGTTCTTCCAATAATGGCAGAGTTCTGCCGTGCCAACACAGGCTTCCTGCGACGCTTTGACGGCAGGCGCGCCGCATGTCCTTGATCGACATCAACCGACCGGATACCAGCCGGACCCTGTCTCAGCTTCTGTGCATGTCGTCGTCCTAAAACCGCTGCGCGGTCGAGCGAAATGCACCGTCAGGTCAGCGGCGTCCAACTGCCGTTGGTGTTACGGCAAGCGGTTCCTCGCGCCGTCACGCCGGCGCCGCCGGTGAAAACCGTCTGCGTATACTGGCGGCAATCCTGCGAACCGACGCGATAGGGTTGTGCCGGAACCACCTCGCCATAGCGCGAAGCCTGGGCGCCTTTCCACGTTACCTTCTGGCCGCTGGTCGTGTATTCGAGCGCCTTATATTCAGCCTCGAGCGCACTGCGCTTCTCGGTCTCGCTGAGGCCAGCGCCGATCGACCCGCCGATGAGGCCGCCGCCCATCGCCGAAATGATCGTCGCGGTGACCTTGCCGCTGGAAGGAGGCGTCGAGGCCGGTGTCACTGCTACGGTCGGCCCCTTGCCGCTCAGGGTGGTGCAGCCGGAAACGGCCAGCATTGCGGAAATAAGCGCGACGCGAATCTTCATGCCAACAACCGGTGTTCTTGAGTTGGAGCCTGCTATGGATAGGCCGGAGGCCGCGTCATCGGAGAAGTTGGCGCTGCCATAGTATTGAGATTTGTCTGAAATTTGGCCGCTGCCGGCCAATCCGGGACCAATCGACATGCCGCCATAACATGCCCCGTTCATCAATGTCGAATGGCCGTGCCTGAACATCACTGAAGGCTCCGCAATCGCACCACCGCCTTCAATCCGCCCAAGCCGGACCGTTCGAGCGCCAGGACGCCTCCATACTCGTTGACGAGGTCGGCGACAATGGCCAGCCCGAGACCTGTTCCGGGCTTTGTCTCATCCAGACGCCGTCCGCGCTTCAGCGCCTCGCGCGCCTTGTCGTGGGGAATGCCAGGGCCGTCATCCTCGATATCGATCTCAAACAGGCCGGCCGGATCATCCTTGCCAGTCAAAGGCACGACCGAGACCAACACCGCGCTTTTTGCCCATTTCATCGCGTTTTCGAGCAAATTGCCGATCAACTCCTCAAGGTCCTCGCGCTCGCCCGCGAAGACGATTTCGGTCGCAGGCAACGACAGCGACAGATTTGTCTGCGGATTGAGCTTCTGCAGAACCCGCACCATGCGCTGCACCAGCGGCGTCACGGGCGTGCGGAAGACGACGCTGTCGCGCTGCGCCGCGACGCGGGCGCGCTGTAGATAGTGCTCGACCTGCTTCTGCATGGAAGCGGCTTGTTCGGCGATCAGCTGTCCCTTGGCTCCTCCAAGCGCCCGGCCCTCATTGAGCAGCACCGCGAGCGGCGTCTTCAGCGAATGGGCGAGATTGCCGACCTGGGTTCGCGACCGCTCGACGATGCGCCTGTTGTTTTCGATCAACGCATTGGTTTCGTTGGCAAGCGGTTCGATCTCGGCCGGGAACTGGCCGTCGAGCCTCTGCGCGGTGCCCTCGCGCACCATGGCAAGCGCATTCCTCACCCGGCGCAGCGGCTGCAGGCCGAGCAGGATGGCAATCGCGTTGATGGCGATCATGCCGACGCCGAACAGGCTGAGATAGGTCAGCAGGCGGCGTTGGAAGCTGGCGATTTCCTGTTCGAGTTCGCTCTGGTTGCCCATGACGCGGAAGCGCGCGGCGCGGTTCTTGGAATCGAGAACGAATTCGCTCTCGAACACTTCGAGTTGCTCGCCATCGATGCCTTCGGTCGGATAGCTGCGCTGGAAGCTGGCGTTGAAGGGCACCTCGGCGACATCAGGCGATGGGATTTTGCGCGTCATCGACGACGAGTGAAGATCGCCATGTACGCCTTCCGAGGCGGGCTCTACCGACCAGTACCAGCCCGAATTCGGCTCCGAGAAGCGGAGATCGCCGAGGTCGGGCGCACCGGTGAGCGCACCGTTGTCGGAAATACCGATGGAGCCGATCAAATTGAACAGATGCGCCGAAAGCAGGCTGTCGAAGCCGCGCTCGCTGGCCTGGCGATAGAGTGTGGTGATCAGGGTGAATATGACGACGAGCGTCACGATCGCCCAGACAGTGGAAAAGGCGATGACGCGGAACGTCAGCGAACGCGGCCACAAACGCAGCGAAAGCGGCGTCCTTGCGGTTGGTTTGAGCGGTTCCGAGTTACGCCTCCGGCTCACGCATGCGGTAGCCCATGCCACGCACGGTTTCAATCATGTCGATGCTCATCTTCTTGCGAAGACGCCCGACAAAGACCTCGATAGTGTTGGAATCGCGGTCGAAATCCTGATCATAGAGATGCTCGACCAGTTCCGTGCGCGAGACGACCTCGCCCATATGGTGCATCAGATAGGCAAGCAGGCGGAATTCGTGCGACGTCAGTTTCAGCGGCACGCCGTCGACATCGGCCTTGGACGCCTTGGTGTCGAGGCGCAACGGTCCGCAGGTCAGTTCGGACGAGGCATGGCCGGCAGCGCGCCGGATCAGGGCCCGAACCCTCGCCAGCACCTCCTCGATGTGGAACGGCTTGGTGACATAGTCGTCGGCGCCGGCATCGATACCGGAGACCTTGTCGCTCCAGCGGTCGCGCGCCGTCAGCATCAGCACCGGCATCTTGCGGCCGCCGCGCCGCCAGCGCTCGACGACGCTGATGCCATCCATCTGCGGCAGGCCGATGTCGAGCACGACTGCGTCGTAGGGCTCGGTGTCGCCGAGGAAGTGGCCTTCCTCGCCGTCGAAGGCGCGGTCGACGACGTAGCCAGCATCGACCAGCGCATCCGATATCTGCCGATTGAGATCCTTGTCATCTTCGACGACGAGTACGCGCATGCGGAGTTCGATACCTGTTGAAGAGCTAGGGTCAGATATAGGCCGATTCCGGCGGCCTGGGAAACGGAAGGGTCAGTTCAGTGGAACGACGATTTCGGAACGGCGCGGACGTTGTCCGTCCTTGCCCGGAACGAGCACGACGATGACACAGACAGGCTGGCCGCCGCGCGTCGATTGCGAGGCCTTGGCCAGCGTTCCGCCATTCTGTTCGGCCACTTGTTGACCGATCGCGTAGCAATCGGACGCCGCCAGTACAATCGGGCTGGCCTGATCGGGCGCGACGGCCGGTATCGCCACAGCCTGCGACGCAAACAGCCCGGCAGCGCAGAGCGCCAGTGTCGCGGTTCGGAGGTGGGAGCGAAGCGTTTTCATGGTCGAGGTTGTAGCGCATCGGTGCTGAACGTGAAATGAACAGTGAACGTCGCCGAAAACATCCTCGCTACACCCCTGCAACGCGAGACAGTCAACCTGGGATTTCACCGCCTCAAACCGTGATTTCCCGCGAGGCTCCAGTCTAGACTCCGTTTCGACCATATTGAAAGCGTGTCAGGCGTTTTCCTGCGTTATCGCGCGAAAACGCAGCAGCCCGTGATATACTAGCAGGTCCTCATCATGGCGGACCTCGGTGAATTCGAGCGAGAGTCGTGTCTGGCCGTGGGGGCCAATCTCCAGCACCGCATTGGCGAGCCGCGCCTTGATGGCGTCCATGATGGCAAGCGTTTCGGCTTCCCCCTTGGCTTTCGACCAGACATGCAGCGTGACCAGTTGATCATTATTGTTCTCGGCGCTCGTATCCCAGTCAAACGCAGAGGTCTGGCCACAAGTCACGTAGGGAAAAGCGGCATTGTCGGTTGCCCGTTCGAGCAATCCGGCGCCGCCCAGCAAGGTCGATAGTGAGGCATCGCTTTTAAGCCTCAGAAACAGTGCCTGCTGCAAATCGCCGGGCGCGGTCATCGTCCTCTCCTCTAGCCTTTGCGCTGCCGACCATTGCCTTTCGGAAGCCTGTCTGGGTTCTGCATACTGTGTCAGATATAGCCATTCGACGCGCGGAGGCGATGGCGATTCGTCATCGGATTGATGAATGCTGATACGACTTTGCCAACAACGTCGTCAGGGGCGCTGCGCGGCGTTGCGATCTAGGCAGGATTGGCCGCGTCTCGGTGAGGTTTGTTTTGCCTGACACCATCTGGCCACGCGTCTGGACATCCGTTTTCGGATAGCGGCTTGTTCCAGCCGCATTTGAAGGCCAGTATCGAACGTGCCTTCAAGGCGTCCGTTGCGGTCTACCGTGACCGAACGTGACACCATTTCCGTCGAGCTTGGTCGATACCCGGAGCGTCGGAGCTTTTGCTGGCCGGCGGCACCCTTGACTCAGTCAGCACCGCGGTCACCGCGATCCTCGAAGGCGATGGCGGCTTTGCATGAAGTCGCGAACGAGTGACGATCCGTCCCCGACGAAAAGGCGAGTGCTTTTCCTCGGGAAACTCGCGGAGCGAGCTTGAAGACGAGGCAGCCCACGAGCGGGCTTCGCCGAAACCAAAGCAAGATGCGAGGTCGAATGCGATGCAGTCTACCCCCCACAAGATCCCGGTTTCCATCATTATTCCGAACTACAATTACGCGCGTTTCCTTGAACGCAGCATCGACAGCGCCCTGGAGCAGGACCACGACGATGTCGAAGTGATCGTCGTCGACGATGCATCGCAGGACAATTCCAGGACCATCATGAAATCCTACGGCGACAGGATCCTTGCTTGTCCGCGACGAAAGAATGGCGGGCACGCGGCCGCCTTCAACACCGGCTTTGCTGCGAGCTCCGGCAGAATCGTCCTCTTCCTCGACGCCGACGATTATCTTTATCCGGAAGCCGTCTCCAGGATCGTCGACACCTGGGACGAGGCAACCGCCCAGGTGCAATCCAGATTGCACATTGTCGATGACCGGCAACGCATCAAGGACGTCTTTCCGCCGCCGGAGCTGCCCTTCGACAGCGGCGATGTCATGCCGAAGCTTCTGCGCAAGGGGCGCTACCAGACGACCGTAACCAGCGGGCTCGCCTTTGACCGGACGACCCTGGAATCGATCATGCCGATTCCGGAACCGGATTTCCGCCAGGGCGCCGACGGCTATCTTGCGACGCTGGCGCCGCTCTATGGCCAAGTCCAGTCCATCGATGAATGTGTCGGCGCTTACAGAATCCACGGCGCCAACCATTCGGTCTTCGGTGAAAAGCTCGCCGAGCGGGCACGCTGGCGGGTAGAGCACGATTTCCACCGCATGGAGGCGCTGTCGGACCAGGTATCGCAGGCCGGCCTGACCGTCGTGCCGGCAGAAATTGTTCGCCATGATCCTGTCCACCTGGAAGAACGGCTGGCATCGCTCTGCACGGACAGGCACCGGCACCCCGTCGCCGACGATTCCCGCCTGGCGCTCGCGGCGGCGGGCGCTGTCGCCAGCCTCGAAATGACGGCGTCCCTGCGCCGCCGCGCCGTGCTTGCCGCCTGGTTCCTGTCTGTCGGCATGCTGCCGCGACAAATGGCCATGGCGGTTCTGTCGTGGAAGCTCGACGCATCGTCCCGACCGACATTCCTTGCTCGCCTGTCCAGAACGATACGCCGCGCGATGGGGTAGCCCTGAGCCCTTGTGGACGAGATGTCCGGCAGAATGGGATGGGACGCGCTGTCCCCGAAGGTCTCAAGTGAGCCTGCGCTGCGCTTTGTCTCTCACTGCGCCCCGCGCTGCCTGACCACGAAGCTGCGCACCGCCAGCACCAGCACCGTGATGATGATCAATATCACCGAGAGTGCGGCGATCGCCGGGTCGATGTTGTCGCGCAGGCCCATCCACATCAGCCGGGGAAGCGTGATGGCGTTGACCGAGGTGATAAACAGTGTGACGCCGATTTCTTCCCAGGACAACACGAAGGACAAAAGCGCCGCGGTGATGATGCCGAATTTGATGTTGGGCATGATGATCCGGGTGGCGCGCTCCCAGACCGAGGCGCCAAGGCCGCGCGCGGCAAGATCGATGCGGCGGTCGAGCTGACTGAGCGAGACCAGCATCAGCACGGTGGCAAAGGGCACGGTCATCACCGAATGCGCCATGGCGACACCAAGCCATGTGTCATAACCAAAGAACGAGCTGAAACCTGAGATCGAGGTGAGCAGGAAGTAGAGCGTGATCGCCGAGACCACGGGCGGCACCACCATGGGCAGCAGCACAAAGCCGACGAGTGCCGCCGTGAAGCGCGGCTGGAACATCCAGACCCCGAGGCTGAAGCATAGTGCCAGCACGGTGGAAAAGGCGCTGCTGACGATACCGATGCGGATGCTGAGCAGGATTGATTGGAGCCAGCGCGGATCCTCGACCAACGACCGGTAGTGGCGCAACGACAGTTCACCTGACGGCATCGCCAGCATGCGGCTCGGCGTCAGCGACACCGGGATGACGGCGAGCAGCGGCAGCAGCAGGAACAGCGCCACGAAGGCGGCGATGATCAGCGAGACGGGACCGGGGCGATAGGTCGGCATCAGATCAATTGCTTCGGTCTGACATAACGGAACAGCAGCGCCATCAGCGCGCCGACGAACAACACCAGGACCACGCTGATGGCCGCCCCCAGACCCCAGTCCGGGCTCTGGAAAATGCGGAGATAGATCAGCTCGGCGATCATGACGCTGCGGCCGCCACCAAGGATCGCCGGCGTGACAAAGAAGCCGAGCGAAAAGACGAAGACGATCATCGCCGCGCCGATGATGCCGGAGCGCGTCATCGGTACGAACACCGTCCAGAAGGTGCGCATGCGGCTGGAGCCGAGGCCGCGCGCGGCCAGCAGCACGCGGTCGTCGAGGCTGCGCATGGCCGATGCCAGCGGGAAGACGGCGAAAGGAATGAGGAAATGCGTCATGCCGACGATGACGCCGAATTCGTTGCGCACCAGCGCCAGCGGTTCGGAAATGAAGCCGATCGCCTGCAGCCAGGTGTTGATCAGGCCGCGATTGGACAACAGCGCCACCCAGCCGAAGGCACGGGTCAGGACGGAAATCCAGAAGGGAACGAGAATGCAGAACTCGGCGATCAGGCGCTGTGCCGGGGTTCCTCGCACCCAGACGACGGTGATGGCGTAGGCAGCGGCGACCGAAACCACGGTGACGACCGCCGCTATGCGCAGCGTGCGGATGAACACCGACTGCACCAGATCGTCGGTGAGCAGCGCCTCATACTGCCCGAGCCCCGGCGTCGGCAGCGTAAAGCTCCATTTGACGACGCCGAAGAACGGCCACGCATAGGCCAGGACAAGAAACAGGAGCAGCGGCGCCATCAACAGCGCCGCGCCCATCCTGTCGGAGAGATAGGACCTCATATGAACCCGATTATCCCGGTCTTGATCAGGCCGAGATGATCTTGGTGTATTCGTCGAGCGCTGCCCCGTAATTCTTGGCGTACCAGTCCATGTCGAGTGCGATCTGCTTCTTCATGTTCTCGGGATCGACCGGGTTGATGCGCTTCTTGTCGGCGGGAATCAGCGCGTCGGCAGCCGGATTTGCAGGGCCCTGGCCGAGCTTGTCGAACATGACCAGCTCCTTTTGCGGGTCCTGGGTGCTGGCGATGAACTTCATGGCCGCTTCCTTGCCGCCAGGATTGCCCTTGAGCACGGCGAGCGCACCGGGCGAGATCAGGCCCTGGTCCCAGATGAACTTGATCTTGCCGCCCGAATCCTGCTCGATCAGTGAAGCGCGCGTCGACCAGACGATCGCCATCGAGGCCTCGCCATTGAGCAGCACGCTCTGGCTTTCGGCACCGCCGCCCCAATAGGCAACGACATTTTCCTTGAAGGCGGCGATCTTGTCATGCGCGCGCTTGAGATCGAGCGGATAGAGCGACGCCGGCGCGATGCCGTCGGCCAGCAGGGCGGCTTCCCAGCTCGACACGCCCCATTTGTAGAGCGAGCGCTTGCCGGGGAATTTCTTCACGTCGAAGAAATCGGCCATGCCGGTCGGCGCGTCCTTGCCGTACTTCTCGGAGTCGTAGGCGATGACATAGGAGAAGAAATAGGTCGAGGCGGCGTATTCCCAGCCAAAGCCTTCGCGCATCTTCTTCTTGTCGACGATCGTATAATCGATCGGCTCGAGGGCGCCCTGGGCACCGAGCGTGATGGCCGAGAACGGGTCGACGTCGACGAGGTCCCAGGTCGGCGCGCCGCTCTTGAACTGCGCGGCGATGGCGCCTTCGGTCGGGCCCGAGCCATCCATCTTGACGGTGATGCCGGTTTCCTTGGTGAAGGGCTGGCCGTAGGCTGCGTCGTAAGCCGTGATGGCGTCACCGCCCCAGTTGACCAGCACCAGTTCCTTCGCCGCGGCAAAGGCTCCGGTCGAGCGCAGCATCATCGGCGTGCCGGCCAGCACGAATGCTGCGAGCTGCGTGAATTGGCGGCGCGAGATTTCGCCGCGACCTGCCCTGGCGGACAGGCTCTCGATGGCTTGTTTCTTGGTATCATGTGTCATGTCAGTTCCCCTTTTTTGTCGTTGATAGTACCGCAAAGTGGTGGGCACTTGTCTCGCCACACCGATCGTCATTGTCCTCCTTGCGGAAGGAGGAAACCCTTTTCAGCCGGCCAGGTGAGCCAGACGGAGTTGCCCTTGCTGAGCGCGGCTGCGGCCACCTCGTTGGGCACCGAGACCGTGACCTTGGCGCCTTGCCGCGTCGTCAGGTCAAGCCGCGTTGCCGCGCCGAGATAGGTGGAGGCGGTCGCTGTCGCGGCGATGCCGTTCTCACCGGCTGCCGCCTCTCCTGATATCGACATGTATTCGGGCCGGATCGCCAGGATCGCATCGCCGCGCACCGCCTCGGCCTTGCAACGCATGGAGACCGCACGGTCTTCGCAGAGGCCGGTCGAGCCATCGCCTGCCGGGTGGACGCCCTTCAGCGGCAGCATGTTGATCTCGCCGAGGAACTCGGCGACGAAGCGGTTGTCCGGCCGGTCGTAGACCTCGTCGGGCGCTCCGACCTGCAGCAGTTTGCCATGGTTGAAGATGGCGACGCGCGACGACAGCGCCAGTGCCTCGCTCTGGTCGTGGGTGACGAAGACGAAGGTGGTGCCGGTCTCCTGGTGCAGCCGCTTCATCTCGGCCTGCATCTGGCCGCGCAGGCCCTTGTCCAGTGCCGAGAACGGTTCATCGAGCAACAGCACGCCCGGCTCGAACACCAGCGCGCGCGCCAGCGCCACGCGCTGCTGCTGGCCGCCGGAAAGCTGCGCCGGCAGCTTTTTCTCGTGGCCCTTGAGGCCTACGCGTTCGATCATCTCGCCGACCCGGCGCTTGATGTCGGCCGCCGATTTCTTACGCACCTTGAGGGGAAAGGCGATGTTGGCTTCCACGCTCATGTGCGGAAACAGCGCGTAGCCCTGGAACACCATGCCGGCAGCGCGCTGCTCGGCCGGCCGGTCGGTGATGTCGACGCCATCGCTGAACAGACGGCCCTCGCTCGGCTGCACGAATCCGGCAAGGATCATCAGGAATGTGGTCTTGCCCGAGCCGGACGGTCCGAGCAGGGTCAGGAATTCGCCGCGGCCTATATCGAGCGACAGATTGTCCAGTGCACGGAATGAGCCGAAGCTTTTGCCGATCCCAATTGCCTTGATCTCTGCGGCCCGGCCGGGTTGCTGCATCCTGCCTGTTTCCTCGCTTCAGGGGAAATCGTAGGGCAGCGCGCGGCCTCACCGCAACCGAATAGTTTTCGCCTGATCGGCAAATTTGATTCATCTATCCAATCGATGGCGCCCGTGATCGGATATACCTTTGGCGTGACGCCCGTGGTCAGCCATGCCCTTGGCGTGGCGCCCGTGGTCAGCCCTGCCCTTGGCATTGCTTTCCGCGAGCTTCGACCGCAACCATCCGGCAAAGGCGTCGAGCACCGGATGCGCGGCCTTGGCGTGTTCGGAGACCAGGAAGTACGAGCGCGGCGATTTGATCGCGATATCGAATGGACGCACCAGCCTGCCTTCGGCCAGCGCCTTGCCGCTGGTCAGTTCGTCGCCCATGGCCATGCCCTGGCCGGCAATCGCGGCCGAGAAGACGAGATTCATGTCGGAAAAGAAGATGCCGCCCTCCGGGTCGGGGTTCTCGACCTTCGACAGCGCCAGCCAGCGCGCCCAATCCTCGGTATCGCCGAGATGCAGGAGGTTGGCGCGCAAAACGTCGGCTGGCTTCGAGAATCCACCGACCTTGTTGAGCAGCGTCGGGCTGCAGAGCGGCGTAAACGAAATCTCGCACAGAAGCTCGACCGCTCGGTTCGGCCAGTTGCCGACCCCGAAGGCGATGAAGGCATCGGCGTCGGCATTGCTGACATCATCCAGTCGTCGCGGCGTCAGGATGCGCAGCGCGACATCGGGATACATCTGCCGGAACTCGCCGATATGGGTGCAAAGGAACAACGAGGCGAAGCCGGGCGTGCAACTGATGCTGAACGAGCCGCCGACGCCGGTGCCGGCATGGCGTGTCACCGCGTCGCCCAGAACGGTCAACGCCTTGCGCACGTCGCTGGCGTAGCGCTGGCCGCGTGGCGTCAGCGCCACGCCCTTGCCGATGCGTTCGAGCAGGTCGAAGCCGAGGTCGCGCTCCAGCAGGCGAAGCTGGTGGCTCACGGCGCTGCGGGTCAGGTGTAACTCGTCGGCGGCGCGCCAGACGCTGCCGTGACGAGCGAAGCTGTCGAGCGCACGCAGCGCTTGTGTCGATGGTATGCGCAAGAGACCTCAGGTGAACCGAATTTGCATGAGCCGGAAAAACATATCACTTTTTGATGAACCGCTTCACTGCTTTCTTCTCCGGCCATGGAGAAAGCGGTCACTACTGCGGCGCAAGCAACGGCGCTTACCTGTCTTGACGACATCCGGCCACTGTTGTCGGCGTGGACGCGCACCATTTTCGACTTCGGCGAGACTGCATGGCGCGAGTATCAATCCTCTGCCTGGTATGTGGAGAGACTGAAGCGCGAAGGCTTTTCCGTCGAGGAAGGTTCCGGCGGCATGCCCACAGCCTTCTGCGCGCATTGGACAAACGGCGCCGGGCCGACCATCGGCATGTATGCCGAATACGACGCCGTGCCGGGCAATTGCCAGGATGCGGCGACCGTCCGTCGCCCTCGCCCGGGCCTCGGCGAACATGCGGGTGGCCACACCGATCCGCATTCCGGGTTGGGCATTTCGAGCCTCGGCGGGCTATTGGCGACCAAGGCGGCGATGCAGCGCCACGGCATACCGGGCACGCTGCGCTTCACCGGCGAGCCGGCCGAGAAGGTGCGCGGATCAAAGCCGATCCATGCTGCGAAGGGGTATTATGACGGCCTTGCCGGCATGATCTCCTTTCATCCGTTCTACATGCTGCCGCTCTGCAACACCGCGCGCTGGGACACGCATTGCGGCGCGGCTTACGCGATGATCTATCGCTTTGTCTGCGACCAACCGGAGCGCTGGGCGCGGGCGGCGGGCGGCGCGGCGCCCATTCCGCAGGCGCATTCGGCGGTGCGCGCGCCCGGTGCCAACGATGCGCTGATGATGATGTACATGACGTCCAAGGCGCTGCGCGATTCCATGCTGCCGCACCAGGGTGGCTGGTCGATCAGCGAGGCGATCCTGACCGCCGGCCAGGCGACCGCCGACAACCTGCCGGCAGAGTTGGCCGAGATCCAGTACATGATCCGCGTGCCGACACTGGCGATGGCCGAGCAGATCGCAGCCGTGCTCGACCGCAATGCCGAGGCCGCTGCCAGCATGAGCGGCTGCCGCCATGAGCGGCACTGGGTGTCGAAGTCGCGGCCGGGGCTGGCCAATCACACCATGGCCGAGATCGCGTATGAAGCGCTGTCGAGCGTCGGGCCGCCGCGCTGGGACGAGGAGGCCAAGGCAGTCGCGCGCGAGATACAGGTCAATGCCGGGCGCATGGCGAGTGACGAGCCGTTCATCGAAGAACTCGAACGCCTGATCGAGCCGCAGGCGGCGGAGGCGATCCTGCGCCGCGATCTGCCGCCTTCGCAGGTGAATTCGACCTCCGACGATTACACCGATATGAGCTGGCATGCGCCGACTGCGCGCTTCTATGTCGCCCGCCCGGCGCTGCGTTCGGAGACCGGCTACCCCTATCCGTCATGGGTCATGAATGCGCTGGGCGGCATTCCTGCCACCATCGACCCGATGGTCGTCTGCGCGTCGAAGACCATCGCACTGGCAGCCCTTCGCCTGCTGGAGGACAAAACCGCGCGCGGTGCGGCGATGGACGAGTTCGTCACCCGCACCGGCGGCGGCATCGGCGGTTCGAACTGGATCGCGCCGCTCTGCGACTACGAGCCGCCGATTGGATTTCGCTGGCCGGAATACGTCACCACCCCGCGCGGGCGGGACTGGTGGATCCCGAACAATCAGACACCCCAAGCCACCTCACGAGGAGCACCCCATGACCGTTCATGACCGTATTGTCGCCGAGCCGTTTTCGCTGCAGCGCCGCAACCCGGCCGGCGGCACCAAGCCGCTGACCGCCTGGGGTTTTGCCAACGAGACCGACGTCCTGACCGATGTCTTGCTCGGGTCGCCCAATTTCCTGCGTCATCTGTCGACCAGCTCGCTGTCGCGCAAGCATCTGCGCGAGGCGCCATGCAATGTCCAGATCGCGCAGGCGCAGCACAAGGACCTCGTCGCGGCCTATGAACATTTCGGCGTCAACATCCATTGGCACGAACCGACACCCGAACTGCCGATGCAAGTCTATTCCCGTGATTCCAGTGTGATGACGCCTTATGGCGCCGTCATCACCGCTATGGCCAATTGGTGGCGGCGCGGCGAGAACTACGCCGCCATCCGCACCTACGAAAAACTCGGCATCCCGATCTACGACATGGTTACGGCAGGTACATTCGAGGGCGGCGACTTCAACGTCATCGAGGATGGCGTCGTGCTGATCGGCTGCGGCGGCGCCCGCACGCAAGAAGAAGGCGCTCGCCAGGTGCAGGCCTGGTTCGACAAGGAAGGCTGGGAGACCCGCATCGCCTTCATCGACGAGTACTATGTCCATATCGACCTGATGGTGGTGCCGATCGCCGAAAAATTGACCGCCGTTTGCCTCGCCTGCACTGAGCCCGGCATCGTCGACTGGCTGAAGGGCAAGGGACACGAGATCATCGACGTGCCGTTCCAGGATACGATGGCGCTCGGCTGCAACTTCATGTCGCTGGGCAAGGACCGGGTGATCGCGCCGACCTCCAGCCAGACGCTGATCGGTCAGCTCAAGGCACGCGGCTTCGAGGTCGCGGCCGTCGACATGAGCGAGATTTCCAAGACCGGCGGCGGCATCCACTGCATGGCACAGGCGCTGAAGCGCGAACCGGCCTGAGCGGCGGAGCCCATTCGCGAGCATTGAAACGGCGGGGGCGGCGCTTGCCTGGGCAGGTCGCTGATTGCGATCCAGCCATTCCTCCATTTTTCATAGGATGGACATCCTACAGGATCAGTTTTACGAGTCGGCCCGACCAGAGGAGATGTTCGCGCCCCCCGATGAACAAGATCGATACCCACAACAGCAAGCGTGACGAGCGCTCGACCGCCACCAGCCTCTTGCGGCTCGGCACGCGGCTGAAGCTGTCCCGGCAGACGCGAGGGCTGACCTTGAAGGCGCTCGCTGCCGCCGCGAACTGCTCGGAAAGCCTGCTTTCCAAGGTGGAGAACGGCAAGGTCTCGCCCTCGCTTCCCATGCTTCACCGGCTCGTCGAGGTGCTCGGCACGAACATTGGCTGGATGTTCGAGGAATCCGATGGCGAGGAAGGCATCGTCTTTCGGGCTGGATCGCGGCCGTTGATAGCGCTCGATCCGCTTCGGCGCGGCGAAGGTATTTCGCTCGAGCGGGTCATTCCGTATTCGCCCGGCCATCTCCTGCAGTGCAACATCCATCATATCGAAGCGGGCGGTGAGAGCGCTGGCCCGATCCAGCATGCCGGCGAGGAAGTCGGCTATCTCCTGGAAGGTGCGATCGAATTGATGGTCGGCGAAAAAACGTTTCGCCTGTCCGCCGGCGATTCCTTCGTCTTCAACTCCGAACTGCCGCACTGGTACCGCAATGTCGGAGATGAACGCGCCAGCATTTTCTGGGTGAACACGCCAGCGACATTCTGATCCGGCGCATCTCCTGATTCCTTTCGTTGACGCTAATTCAAGTCACTTGACAAGAAATCAAGCATCTTGAATTATGCCCTTGCGCTCAGTCGCCAGGTGAGCCCGATCAAGGGCCTTTTCGTAAAACCAAGGGGAACCGGAATGCGTCTTACCAAGATCCTTTCAAGCTGCGCCGCAGCCATCGCCATGACCCTCGCCCTCGGCTCTGCTTCCGCCATGGCCGAGACCTATGCACTGGTGACCATCAACCAGCAGGCCCTGTTCTTCAACCAGATCAATGACGGTGCAACGGCTGCTGCCAAGGCCGCCGGCGTCGACCTCGTCATCTTCAACGCCAACAATGTACCAAGCGCGCAGAACGACGCGATCGAGAATTACATCACCCAGAAGGTCGACGGCATCATTCTCGTCGCCATCGATGTCAACGGTGTGAAACCGGCCATCACCGCGGCCAAGGCTGCCGGAATTCCGGTCATTGCCATCGACGCGCAAATCCCGAATGGCGACAACGTCGCCTTTGTCGGCGTCGACAACACCAAGGCCGGCGAGGATATAGGCAAGTTCTACGCCGAATACGTCAAGACCAAGCTGAACGGAACCGCCAAGATCGGCGTTGTCGGCGCGCTCAATTCGTTCATCCAGAACCAGCGGCTCGACGGCTTCAAGAAGGCCGTCACCGACAGCGGCCAGAAGGTAACCTTCCTCGACACGGTCGACGGCCAGAACGTGCAGGACGTAGCCCTGTCCGCCGCCGAGAACCTTATGACCGCCAATCCTGACATGACGACGCTTTACGCAACCGGCGAGCCGGCTCTGCTCGGCGCGGTTTCCGCCGTCACCAGCCAGGGCCGCACCGGCGATGTCAAGGTGTTCGGCTGGGACCTGACCAAGTCGGCGGTGCAAGGTCTCGAAGAGGGCTGGGTGGTCGCCGTCGTCCAGCAGGATCCGGCTGGTGAAGGCAAGGCAGCGGTTGAAGCCTTCGGCAAGCTCAAGAAGGGTGAGAAGATCGATCCGATCATCAATGTTCCGATCACCATCGTGACCAAGGAAAATGTCGGCCAGTTCAAGGACATGTTCAAGTAGTATCCTCCCCGGACCGCCGGGCCGCGCAATGACCCGAGGGTTGCCTGCGCGGCCCGGCGACCGATTGAACTTGTTGGCTTGAGAACTGGAACCGTGATGAGCGATGGCGAATCCTACCGCGTCAGGATGACCGGTATTTCCAAACGATACGGCCCCATCCAGACGCTGGACGACGTTTCGCTGGACCTGAAGCCTGGCGAGGTGCTTGGCCTGGTCGGCGACAATGGAGCCGGCAAATCCACCTTGAGCAAGGTTCTGTCCGGTGCGGTCATTCCGGATTCCGGCACCATCGAGATCGACGGCAAGGCTGTCTCCTTTTCCTCACCGGCCGATGCCCGCGCCGCACGGGTGGAGATGGTCTATCAGGACCTTTCACTCTGCGACACGATTGATGTGGCGGGCAATCTCTTCCTCGGCCGCGAGCCGCGCCGCCGCGTTCTCGGCGTCCCCTTTCTCGACAACAAGCGCATGCATGATCAGACGCGTGAGATGCTCGACCGGCTCGGCATCGTCATTGCCGATACCAGGCTCAAGGTCGAAAACCTGTCCGGTGGGCAGCGCCAGTCGATTGCCATCGGCCGCGCCGCCTCCTTCGATCCATCGGTGCTGATCATGGACGAGCCGACGGCGGCCCTTGCCGTGGCGGAGGTTGAAGCGGTTCTGGAGCTCATCCGCGCCGTCAGCGCCCGCGGCGTCAGCGTCATCCTCATCACCCATCGGCTGCAGGATCTGTTCCTGGTCTGCGATCGCATCCAGGTCATGTATGAGGGTTGCAATGTCGCCGAACGCAAGATCGGCGACACCAGCATCGAAGAGGTCGTCAACCTCATCGTCGGCCGCAAATTCACGGCGCGTTCGGCCCGCGCCAGCCGTGATGAGGCAGCGCAGCCATGAATGTCACGTCATCACCTGGGGATATCAGCGCCTCGCCGCCCAAACGCGTCCACAACACCACCTGGAAGGACATGGCGATAACCAATGGCAGCGTCGTCTCGATAGCCCTGTTCTTCCTCGTCGTCTGCGTGGTCTTCTCGCTGACCACCGGCTCCTTCCTGACGGCGCCCAATCTGCTCAATATCGTGCGCCAGTCGGCGCCGCTGCTGATCGTTGCGGCAGCCATGACCTTCGTCATCACCACCGGCGGTATCGACCTCTCGGTCGGGTCCGTGCTGGCGCTGACGGCGACGCTGTCGGCTGTCTTGCTGCAGTCCGGCCTGCCGTGGCCGCTCGTCGTCGTTGCCATGCTGGCACTCGGCGCGGCGATCGGGGTTTTGCAGGGCTTCTTCATCGCCTATGAGCGGATACCGGCCTTTATCGTCACACTTGCCGGACTCTCGATCATCCGCGGCGTGGCGTTGCTGATCACCGGCGGCTATTCTATCCCGGTTGAGCCGACCAGCTTCTTCGTCAACATCGGCAGGGCCTGGTTTCTCGGCGTGCCGGTACCGGCACTGCTCGCCCTTGTCGTCCTGATCGTCGCCTATCTCGCATTCAACCAGACGCCGTTCGGGCGCTATGTCACCGGCATAGGGGCCAATGCCGAAGCCGTGCGCCGCGCCGGTGTCGATACGCGCTTCATGACCCTGTTCGTCTATGTCCTGTCAGGCATGGCGGCGGCGGTAGCCGGCGTTGTTCTTGCCGCCCGGCTCGGTTCCGGCTCGTCGAATTCCGGCCAGGGTTTCGAGCTCGATGTCATCGCCGCCGTGGTGCTTGGCGGCACCAGCCTGTTCGGCGGGCGCGGCACGATCATCGGCACCGTGCTCGGCGCGTTGACCGTCGCCGTTATCGGCAACGGCCTGATCCTGGCGCACATGTCGCCCTTCCTGACGCCGATCGTCACCGGCACAATCATCCTCGTTGCCATCTGGCTGAATTTCCGGCTGTTCAAGGGCGCAACGCGGAGCCGCTGACATGGATCATCTGTTCGACGACAAACCAAGGGAACGGGCGCCCATCGGTGTCCGCTCCGGCACCGTGATGACCGTTACCGGCCCGGTCGCGATCGCCGACATGGGCGTGACGCTGATGCACGAGCATATCCTGCTCGATGGCGCGAAATCGTGGAAATGCCCCTGCCATCCCGACGAGAAGAAGATCGCCGAGCAGCCGGTCAGCATGGACATCATCGGCGAGTTGCGGATGAACCCTTACATGAACCGCGACAACGTCTCGCTCGACGATAGCGATCTGGCGCTTTCGGAGCTGGCGAAATACCGGGCGCTTGGCGGCCACACGGTGGTCGATGCGACGAACATCGGCATTGGCCGCGATCCGGTGAAGCTCGCACGCATTGCCCGCGCCTCGGGGTTGCGGATCGTCATGGGGACAGGTTTCTACCTGCAGCACACCCACCCCGACTGGCTGAAAGCGATGGACGTCGACGACGTCACCGAATTCCTCGTCAACGACGTCGGCGGCGGGTCGACGCAACCCGAAATCATGGCCGGCATCATCGGCGAGGTCGGCGTCAGCAAGGATTTCACCGACGAGGAACGCAAGTCACTGCGGGCTTCGGCCCGCGCGGCCAAGATCACCGGCGTGCCGCTGACCATTCATCTACCCGGCTGGGAGCGGCTGGCGCATGACGTGCTCGACGTGGTCGAGGCGGAAGGCGCCGATCTCCGGCATACGGTGCTTTGCCACATGAACCCGAGCCACAACGATCTTGCCTACCAGCAAAGCCTCGCCACGCGCGGCGCCTTCCTGGAATACGACATGATCGGCATGGATTTCTATTATGCCGACCAGGATGCGCAGTCGCCGTCCGACGAGCAGAACGCGCGTGCCATCCGCTCGCTGATCGACATGGGGCTGCTCGACCGGATTCTGCTGTCGCAGGACGTTTTTCTCAAGATCATGCTGACCCGCTTCGGCGGTTTCGGCTACAGCTTCATCCTCAAGCATTTCGTGCCGAGACTGAAGCGCCATGGTGTCGAACAATCGGCAATCGACACGATGCTCATCGACAATCCAAAGACTGTGTTCGCCGAGGGCCTCTGAGCCGCGGCTCCAAACAAGGCAGGAGTCTACATGTCCAGGAAGAAGGTTCTTCTCGCAGGCGAGTCCTGGGTCTCGACCGCGACCCACATCAAAGGCTTCGACCAGTTTCCGACCGTGACCTATCACACCGGTGCCGACGAACTGCTGGCCGCGCTGAAGGACGGTCCGTTCGACGTCACCTTCATGCCGGCGCATGAGGCACAGCGGAACTTTCCGCAGACCTTGGAAACGCTTTCGGCCTACGACGCGGTCGTGCTTTCCGATCTTGGTGCCAACACGCTGTTGCTCCACCCGGACACCTGGGTCCACTCCAAACCAACTCCGAACCGGCTGCGCCTGTTGCGCGACTATGTCGGCAATGGCGGCGGCCTGTTGATGTTCGGCGGCTATTACAGCTTCCAGGGCATCAATGGGGGCGCGCGCTATCACAAGACGCCTGTCGAGGACGTTCTGCCGGTCACCTGCCTGCCGGTGGACGACCGCGTCGAGGTTCCGGAAGGCTATGCGCCGGTCGTTGTCGGCCCGCAGAGCCATCCGATCCTTAAGGGTCTCGGCAAGGATTGGCCGATCCTGCTCGGCTTCAACGAAGTCGCGGTCAAGGACGGCGCGGAAGTTCTCGCCACTGTTTCCTCCGACTACCGTTCGCTGCCACTGCTGGTGACCGGCAAATATGGCCATGGCCGCACCGTCGCCTGGACCTCGGATGTCGGCCCGCATTGGCTGCCGCCCGGCTTCATCGCCTGGAATGGCTACAGGACGCTGTTCGAACAGATGCTCAGCTGGGCGACGGCCAGGGACTAGCCATGCGCGTCCATGTCGTGGGCAATGTTTGCGTCGATACGACGTTTCGCCTGGACCGTTTTCCGGCGCCAGGCGAGACGCTGAACGCTTCGGAACATGCCGACGGGCTTGGCGGCAAGGGTGCGAACCAGGCGGTGGCTGCGGCGCGCACCGGAGCTGATGTCCGCTTCCGTGCGGCGATCGGCAACGATGCCGCCGGAGCCTGGATCACAGCGCAGTTGAGCCGCGATCTCGATGCCAGCTATCTGACGACGCTGCAGCTGCCCAGCGACCGGTCGGCCATCATGGTCGATGCGCGGGGCGAGAACCTCATCGTCACCGGCGCCAGTTGCGCCGCAGCCTTCGATCCCTTGGCCGACGGCGATTTTATCCGATCGGTCGAACACGGCGACATCGTCGTGATTCAGGGTAACCTGGATTCGGACGTAACGACCGCTTGCCTAAAGGTTGCGCGGCGCGCGGGGGCAACGACGGTCTTCAATCCAAGCCCGCTTGCGGCCGGCAATACACCGGGTTTGAGCGACGTCAGCGTCGCCATCGCCAATGCCGGCGAAGCGGCGCAACTGACCGGAATGAGCAATCCCGACGCGGCAGCCGGCGAACTGATCCGCCAAGGCGCAGGAACCGCTATCGTGACGCTTGGCGCGCTCGGCTGCCTGGTCGCCGATGGCGAAGGACGGATCGACAGGTTCGTGGCGCCGAGGGTGGCTGTAGTAGACACCAGCGGCGCAGGCGATGTCTTCTGCGGTTGCCTCGCCGGCTGTCTTGCAGCCGGCATGGACCTCGCCGCGGCAGCGCGGATCGCGGTCCGCGCCGCAGCCATCTCGGTCGGACGCGCCGGCACGCTCGGCTCCTGCCCCGACAGGCGGGAGATGAAACTGCTCATGGAAACGACGGAAGCGGAAACCGCATGACAAAATCCTCCAAACCGGTCGGCCAGGTCACGAATGATGCGCTGCAGTCGATCTTCGGCAGAACCAAGGTAGTGATCGGCGTTGTTCATCTGGCACCTCTGCCAGGTGCGCCGCGTTACAATGGCGAAGCGGTCGAGGCCATCTATCAACGTGGCCTCGAAGACGCCAAAGCCTATTTGCATGGCGGCTGCGATGGCGTGATCGTCGAGAACCATGGCGACGTTCCGTTTGCCAAGCCTGATGATATCGGGCCGGAAACTTCCGCCTACATGTCCGTCGTCTCAGACCGTATCCGCAGGGAACTCGGCCGGCCGATCGGCATCAACGTGCTTGCCAATGCTTCCATTCCCGCGCTGTCGATCGCCAGTGCCTCCGGCGCTTCCTTCGTCCGCGTCAATCAGTGGGCCAACGCCTATGTCGCCAATGAGGGCTTTATCGAAGGGGAAGCGGCGCGCGCCATGCGCTTCCGCGCCAGGCTTAGGGCCAACGGCATCCGCATTTTCGCCGACGCCCATGTCAAGCATGGCGCCCACGCCATCGTCGGCGACCGGCCGGTTGAGGAACAGGTCAAGGATCTGGTGTTCTTCGATGCCGACGCGGTAATCGCCACTGGCCAGCGCACCGGCCACGCCGCTGATCTCGGCTACATCAGGATGATCAAGGACGCCGCCGGACTGCCGACGCTTGTCGGCAGCGGGGTGACGACCGACAACGCCAACGATATCCTCGACATCGTCGACGGCGTCATTGTCGCCAGTTCGCTTAAGCACGATGGCGTCTGGTGGAACCAGGTCGACCCTCAACGGGTGAACGGCTTTATCCGAGGCCTCAAGCGGTGACTTTGGTGCCGGAGATCGACGGCGAGCGGCTGCTGGGCCGCCTCGATGCCTTCGCCCGGATCGGCGCGACGCGAGCCGGCGGCGTAAACCGTCAGGCGTTCAGCATTGAGGATCGCAGCGCTAGGCGCCTGCTGGCGGAATTGGCGATCGAGCGTGGTTTCGCGGTTTTTCAGGACGCCATGGCGAACCTCTTCATCCGCCGCGAGGGTACGGATGCCACGCTGCCGCCGCTGCTGATCGGCAGCCATCTCGACAGCCAGCCGACCGGCGGGCGCTTCGATGGAGCGCTCGGCACGCTTTCCGCCTTCGAGACGCTCGAAGCAGTGGAGGACGCGAAGGCCGAAACTCGAATGCCGATCGAGGTCGTCGCCTGGGCCAATGAAGAAGGTAGCCGGTTCGCGCCCGGCGTCATGGGCTCCATGGCCTTCACCGGGGCCGATATTTCAGCATGGCAATCCATAGTCGGCAGCGACGGTGCGTCCCTCGCGGAGGAACTCGCGGCAACCATCTCCGCCTTGCCAGAGGCAACCCTTCGCCCCCTCGGCATGCCGGTCTCCGGCTTTATCGAGCTCCATATCGAACAGGGACCATCGCTGGAAAAGGAAGGGCTGCCGATCGGTATCGTCACCGCCGTGCAAGGCACGCGGTGGCTGGAAGTCTCCATTGAGGGCGCTGCCGGTCACGCCGGTACAACCGACCTTGCCTACCGCAGGGATCCGATGGTGGCGGCCGTTGCCGCGATGCACAGGCTGCAGACGACGGTCATGCCGTTCGACAGCAGCGCAAGGCTGACAGTAGGACGGGTCACCGCCAAGCCGGGATCGATCAATGCCATACCGCAGTCGGTGGTCTTCGCCGTCGACATCAGACACCCGCAGGTAGAGCGGCTCGATGCCATCGAAGCCGAACTGCGCCAGGTCTGCGCGGCGGAGGCAGAGGCACAGCATTGCACGGCAATGATCAGGCGGTCGTTCGACATGCCCGGGGCGGCATTCTCTCCCGATATGGTCAAAACCGTCGAGGAGGCCGTCAATTCCCTGCGGCTGCCGCACAAGCAGATGATATCGGGGGCATTCCATGATGCGCTGTTCCTCGCCCGGGTGGCGCCTGCCGCGATGATTTTTGTGCCGTGCCGTGACGGGCTGAGCCACAACGAGGCAGAATATGTGGAGCCCGCCTACGCGATTACCGGCGCGCGGGTTCTGCTCCAGGCGGCTATCGCGGCAGCCTCGCGGCGATGATCGTTCAAGGCACTGCTCTGGCAGGCTGATTGCGCCAACCTCGGGGCCGGCGAGCTCGAGGCGCCCGGTTTCGAGGCGGCGGCGGTCGCCATTCATGCCTGCCCCTGCCCTTGCACCAACAAACCTTGCAGCTGTGTCCTCACCGCCCTTGTGGGTGTCGGAAAATGGATGAATAGTCGGGACGCCACATCGCCCTGAAATTGCCGGTTTGCAGTCCTCAGGTCGTGCAATCGCGAGCCGGATTTCCGAATGGCCAGTCCTGAACCACGCAAGAGAAGAGGTCCGATCGCCACCCGGCTGCTGGCGCTCGACGCGTGGATCGATTCCTCGCTCTACGAGATCGGTTTCAAGGCGCGCCAATTCTGGGAATCCGCGACGATCTTTTCGCGGCGCTTCCGCTTCAGCGGCTGGCGCCGCGGCATCATCGAACTGTTGAGCGAAGGTTTCACGCTCGGCGCCGGCGGCATTGTGGTGATGCTGGCGCTGGCCATTCCAGCTTTCCAAGACACAGCCGGCGACTGGCGCGCCCAGGGCGACTTCGCGGTCACCTTCCTTGACCGCTACGGCAACGAGATCGGCCAGCGCGGCATCATCCAGCGTGATTCAGTACCGGTCGACGAGATGCCCGATCATGTCATCAAGGCGGTTCTCGCAACGGAGGACCGCCGCTTCTTCGATCACTACGGCATCGATGTGCTGGGCCTTTCACGCGCGATCTTCGAGAATGTGCGGGCAAATTCCGTCGTCCAGGGCGGCTCAAGCATCACCCAGCAGCTGGCCAAGAACCTGTTCCTCACAAACGAGCGCACATTCGAGCGCAAGATCAAGGAAGCTTTCCTGTCGCTGTGGCTCGAGGCCAATCTATCGAAAAAGGAAATCCTGCAGCTCTATCTCGACCGCGCCTATATGGGAGGCGGCACGTTCGGCATCGAGGCGGCCGCGGACTTCTATTTCGGCAAAGGCGTCAAGGACCTGAACCTCGCCGAGGCGGCGATGCTGGCCGGCCTGTTCAAGGCACCGACCAAATATGCGCCGCATATCAACCTGCCGGCGGCGCGTGCGCGCGCCAATGTGGTGCTGTCCAACCTTGTCGATTCCGGTTTCATGACCGAGGGCCAGGTTTTGCAGGCAAGACTGCACCCGGCCGACGTCGTCGATCGTGGCGAACAGAAGAGCCCTGACTATTACCTCGATTGGGCGTTCGACGAGGTCAAGAAGATCGCAAAACCGGGACAGCATTCGCTCGTTGCCCACACCACCTTCGACGCCAACATCCAGAAGGCGGCGGAAGAATCTGTGGAATTCCACCTGCGCCAGTTCGGCAAGGAATATAACGTCACCGAGGGCGCGGTGGTCGTCATCGAAACCAACGGCGCCGTGAGAGCCATCGTCGGCGGCCGCGACTATGGCGCCAGCCAGTTCAACCGCGCCACCAAGGCGCTTCGCCAGACCGGCTCATCGTTCAAGCCCTATGTCTATGCAACAGCGATGGAACACGGTTTCACGCCCAATTCCATCATTTCCGGCGGCCCGATCAGTTGGGGCAGCTGGTCGCCGCACAATTACAGCGGCGGCTCGGCGGGCAATGTCACGCTGATCGTGGCAATGGCGAAGTCGATCAACACCGTGCCGGTGCGCCTGGCCAAGGACTATCTCGGCATCGGCCCGATCAAGGCCATGGCCGAGGCGATGGGTGTGGAATCGCCGCTCGAATCGCACAAGACGATGGTGCTCGGCACTTCCGGCATGACGGTGATGGACCAGGCGACGGGCTACAGCGTGTTCGCCGACAACGGCTTCGTCGGCTCGCGGCACGGCATCACCCAGTTGGTGACCCGCACTGGCGACGTGGTCTACGATTTCGCCAAGGATGCGCCGCCGCCACATCGGGTTCTGTCCGAGCAAGCGCTGAAATCGATGAACACCATGCTGGCGGCGGTACCGGTGATGGGCACGGCACGGCGGGCCCAACTCCCGAACATCGTCGTCGCCGGCAAGACCGGCACGACGCAATCCTACCGCGATGCCTGGTTTGTCGGCTTCACCGGCAACTACACGGCAGCGGTGTGGATGGGCAACGACGACTTCACGCCGACGAAGAACATGACGGGCGGCTCGCTGCCGGCGATGGTGTGGCAGCGACTGATGGTCTACGCGCACCAGAACATCGACCTCAAGCCGATTCCCGGCATCGACAAACCCTTTGTCGATGAGGAGGTCGCTGCCAAGGCCGAGGAAGCGCAGAAGAAGAGCGACGCGCAGGCGGCGGCCGATGCCGCGGCCGAGCGGCCGGCGGTGCTGTCCAGCCGGACGACGCAGACGTTGCGAGACATGTCCAGGCTGTTCCAGTCGGCGCCTGTCCTCAATGCGCCCCAACCGCCGGAGACGCTGTCGGCACTGTGATTGGCGCGCCTCTTCCCTCTGCCCCGGTGGGAGAAGCGAAAGCAGCGCCTAACCACAACGCTTGTCGGCAATCCCACGTAGGGCTCCGAACTCAGGTTAGAGACCTGACGGCAGCCAGTTCGGGCGATGTCGGCAGCTTTTGTGCCGGTAGCTTTTCTGATAGGAATTTTTTCTAGACTTCGTGACCTCAGCTATGGTACAAATTTAACTATGGTGCTGATTTGCGCCAGTGACCCGCCGCGCAGGCGGGTTTTTCGTTTGATGCTCCGTCAGCCTACGCGCCAGCGAAGGCTGCGAAGGAACCCGTCAACCCTGGTTCGTTGCCCTGTAATCCCACGCCCGCCGCTTGCCACAAGCCCCCACGCCGCGATATCTCCGAGCGGCAACTCTTCTTATCCCCGGCCCCTCATGCTCAAGAATGCCTTCCTGACGCTGCTTTCGCTTGCCATAGCCATCGTCGGCGGCGGCGGCAGCGTCTGGTATGCGCTCAAGGTCCAGGATGGTGTCGGCGCCATCCGGATCGGCCAATGGAGGGCCTTTCCCGACATCGGCACGCCGTCCGCCGATCCTTATTCCAAGGCCCGCGTGGCGCGCGAGGGCGTGCTTGCGCTCGGCCGCGCCGAAGGCTTGTCCTTCGTGGCCGAGCGCGACGCGGGCGGCGCCGAGCTCAAGCGCGAATGCACCTACACGATCGAGGGTGGTTTTCCGACGGCACGGTTCTGGACGCTCTATGCCGCCGACCAGTCGCTCGGCGTGGTCGAAACCAGCAGACCCCGACTTGCGGCGCTGCAATCCTATGGGGTTGTGCGGCAGCCCGACAATTCGGTCATCATTTCCGCCGGCCATCGCCCGATGCCGGGCAACTGGCTGCTGACCGACGGTTTCGGCAGGATGTATTTCGTGCTGACCTTCTACGACACGCCGATCGCCAGCAGCACCGGCCTCTCGGACGTTTCGCTGCCGCGGATCGTAAAGGTCGGCTGCGATGCGTAGTTTGTATGCGGCGATGCGTAGGGTTTTTCATGCGGTCCTGCTCGGCCTGCTCGGCGCCGGCATCGTGCACATCGTCGTGCTGTTTCTGGTGCCAGAATTTTCCGAACGCGACGCCTGGTCGCGTCTGTCCATGGCGTCGGATCTCTACAAGATGACCCGGCTCGATGCCGAAGCTGGTGGCGCGCCCGTGGTGAAATCCGTCGATCCGCTGTTTTACGCAACGGCGTGCCGGTTCGACCTGGGCGAGGGCATGGTCCGGATCAAGGCACCTGGACATGTTCCGTTCTGGTCGGTGTCGGTCTATGACCGCAGCGGCCATAACATCTATTCCTTCAACGACCACACCGCGACCGGTGGCGTGCTGGATGCCGTCGTGCTGACGCCGGCGCAGATGATCGACGTGCGCAAGGAGCTTCCCGAGGAGCTTCAGGGAGCGATCTTTGTCGAAGCGCCGATCGAGGAAGGCATCTTCGTCATCCGTGCCTTCGTGCCCGATGACAGCTGGAAGCCGAGCGTGTCACGCTTCTTCGCGCAGAGTTCCTGCGAGCTGCAGGACTTCTAGAGCAATTCCAGGAAAGTGTGAAACGGTTTTCCGTCCGGAATTGCGTCAAAACAAAGGGTTAGAGCGGCTCGCCGTTTCCGTGAAACGGTGAACTGCTCTAGTGGTGCGGAACCGGCTTGCTTCCTGGCGATCCCGGTTTGTCGGGGTCGAACGGCCGCACCTCGCCGGCATGAGACCGCTCGTAGCGGATGCCGGGAAAGATGATCACCGCCGCCGGCATTTCGGCGGCTTGCTTCGCTCGATTGTTTGGTGCCGTACGCGGCACGAAAGACAGTACCATGCCCATGGTTCGCGCATTCCTCTCGGTTTCCCCGGAGCACAACGCAACGCCTCCAAATATCATTAAGGCCGGCAGAGGGTTAACGGAGCGCTAACGGATCGTCGCTAACTTGATCTTTGTCTAGAGGTCAGGACGTCCTGGCCGGGGCACTCGCGAAACCGGCACCGTCCCGGTCGAGCGTGGCCGAGCTTGTGTGTGTTGTCGGGCGTATCCTTCGTGTCATCTTCGGACTTCAGGCAAATCGCGGTACGAAAAGATTCGGGAAAGGCCGAAAGGCTGTTCCGCGCCGCGGTGTCGGCATTCTGCTCGCTGACCCGCCCTTCACGCCGTGAGATCGGCCAGCTCGAAGACCTGACGCTGCCGCTGTTCAACGATGTATCCGTCGAATCTCGCCGTTACGTGGCAGCTGCCCTTTCCGAATGCGAATATGCCCCGCCCGCTTTGGTGCGCCGCCTCTGCGAGGAGCCGGTCGACATTGCCGCTCCCTTGCTCATCCGCTCACGCGCCGTCAGCAACATCGACCTCATCGCGCTGATCGGGCGGCACGGACTGCCGCATGCACGTGCCATCGCGCGCCGCAAGGACCTGAACCCGACCATTGCCGATCTGATCCGGGCGCTCGAGAGGCCAACTCTGGTGCGAAGGCGGGAGCCGGAAGCGGACGCCATCATGGCAGACAAGATCGCGCCTGCCAGCACCGAGCCTGCCCCCGAACAGCCCGGAAGAGGACAGGTGGCCGGCATTGCCTCCGAAAGCGCGCGGCGCAGGCTGCGTTCCATGATGCGCACCGGCGACGAGGCGACGGCAATGAGCGCCGATTCTCTCACAGGCGCCGATACCTATGTGAAATTGCGCGAGACGGCGCTGACGGGAAACGCCGCGTTCTTCCAGACCGCACTCGCCGATGCGCTCGACACCGATTTCTCGATCGCGCGCGCGCTCACCGCCAGCCAGAATTACGCGTCGCTGCTTGCCGCACTGCGCTCGCTCGACCTCAGCGAGGATAGGGCATTCCTGATCACGGTCGCGGTCTATCCCAGCCAGTTCCCGCACCCGCAGGCTATCCGCACCTTTCTCGACCGCTACCGGCTCCTGCACCGCGAGGCGGCCGCCGACAAGGTGCGGCTCTGGAAATCGGAAACTCTTTCAAAGGTGGGTCGCGGCGCAGCACCCGCAAACAGCGACACCCACACGGCATCGAACACTGAGGATGCGGCGGCTTCCTCCGGCTTCAGGGCGTCTTCACGGAAATGAGCTCCTCGACCGGCACTGTGCCGGCCTCGATCTCGACCACCCAGATGTCGGGATCGAATTTTTTCTCCCTTTCCAGCCTGGCATCGAGCAAGGCGGCATCGTCGCCGGCCCCGAGCAGAGTGAAAAACCGCTCGTCGGGCTTGGCCGAATCGTAGCTCGTCTGCGGCGCCGGGCCGAACAGGGCAACCTCGCCCAGCCTGCCCCGCGTCACGACGAACACAGCGCCGGCCTCGGTCGCACCGCGCTTGACCACGGCTGCAAATCCGCCAGCACTGAAAACCCGGCGCAACAGGGCCGAGACCCATAGATCCGATGTGACGCGCATGAGAGAACTCCGCTAATGCATGTCGCCTAAATGTGCCGCGGTTTTGGGACAACGACATGCATGGTAACAAGGGGCTCTATCGATATTTCAGCCGCTCGGCGAGCCGTCGTTTCAGCCGTCAGTTGGTGAGGCCGATCTCGCGCATCTTGACGTAGACGATCTCATCGGGCTCGCCTGTCTGCGGCAGCCCGAACAACGACTGGAATTCCTTGATCGCAGATTTGGTGCGCGCGCCGACGACGCCGTCCAACTGCATATCGTCATTGCCGAACGCCTTGAGCCCGGCCTGGATCTTGACGATGCGGGCATCGGGCGCCTGCGCGGCATTCGTTTGGCCGGCATTCGTCTGCTCGGCATTCGTCTGCCCGGAATTCGTCTGTAAAGACACCGGAACGGCGACCGGCGTATCCGGGCGCGGCTGCGGTCTGGGTACGACAGAGGCGGTTTTCGGCGTCGCGCCCAATTGATCCAGCAGCAGTGCGTCGATCTCGCCGGACGTGTTGAGCCCGACCTTCTGCTGATAAGCCTGGATGGCCTTACGCGTGTTGGGCCCGGAAATGCCGTCGACCGTTCCAGAATAGAAATCGAGATCCTTGAGAATGCCTTGCACCTGCTCGACCACCGGATCGCCCTTGATCGGTGCCGGCGCGCCGGATGGCCGCACGATGTTGAATGTCGTCTCCGGTTCGTCCGATGTTGCGCGCGGAAAGCCCGCGATGCTGCGGGTCGCGAAGAACGCGCCGGCATGCGGGAAAGGCTGATACCACAAGGCATTCGCGGAAACGTAGAACAGCGTCACCAGGAATGCCGTCGAGCCACCCACCAGGACGGGATTGCGCGAAATCATGCCGCCGACGGCGACGGCGCCATCCTGAAAGGCATTGCTGCGGCGCTTGACCGCCTTCTTAGGCTGTCTTGCGGAGCGAGCCATTTCTGTCCCCTTTCGCCATAGCCACAGGCATGGTCAGCACGCCGGCCTTCTCCGCCTGACGTCTGTTCGGTCCGTTCACCGGCAGGCTGATGGTCACCGTGGTGCCCTCGCCCGGCATGCTTTCGATGGACATCGTGCCATCGTGCAAGGCCACAAGGCCCTTGACCAGCGAAAGGCCAAGACCTGTCCCTTCGAAACGGCGGGTATAGTCGTTCTGGATCTGCATGAAGGGCTTGCCGAGATTGGCAAAATCCTCCTCGGCGATACCGATGCCGGTGTCCCTGACCCAGAAATGCAGACGCGAACCGATCCGCTTGGCGCCGACGACGACATCGCCACCATCGGGGGTGAACTTGATCGCATTGGAGACGAGGTTGATGAGCATCTGCTGCACGGCACGCCGATCGGCATTGATGTCGCCAGCGTCCGGCGCGATCTGCGCCTGCAGATCGATGTTCTTGGCCCGCGCCTGCACCTGCATCATGGACTGGCACATGTCGACCGCTTCCGCGAACCGGAACGGCTCCGGTTCGGTCGCATAGACGCCCGATTCTATCCTGGACACGTCGAGTATCGAGGTCACGACGGCAAGCAGATGCTGGCCCGAATCCCTCACCAAACCGACATATTCCTTCTGCCGCGGATCCTTGAATGCGCCGAACATCTCATGCAACAGCATGTCCGAGAAGCCGATGATGGCATTCAAGGGCGTGCGCAATTCATGGCTCACCACCGCCAGGAAGCGCCCCTTCGCCACCTCGGCGGACGCGGCCGCCTCATTGGCCGCCGCGAGTTCCTCGCGCAGGCGGGCTATCTCGTCATTCTCGCGCAGGACAAGCGTGAAGACGTCGCCCTGTTCCTCGCCCCGCACCAGATCGAGCGAAAACGGCCGGTAATTGTCGGCCGCCAGGCGGTTATCATTTTGGCCGTTGCCGTTTTGAGGCAGCCTGATGCGCAATTCGAGCCGGCGCGACAGCGCGCCATCGCGCATGTCGGCCAGGGCGCTGAGATAGGAGACGCGATCCGACAGGTGAATGCGATCGAAGAAGCCGTGTCCGGACAGCAGTTCGGCCGGCAGTTTCAAAAGCGTGCGCGCCTTTGGCGAAGCCTCGATAACCTCGCCATGACGAGCGACGCGCAAGACCACCGCATCGATAATGTCTTCGAGCCTATCGGCAGTCTTCACGAGATCGGATGCATCGGTCGTGTCGCGAAGCACCGACGCACGCGGGATCAGCGTGAGCGCCCAGGCCAATGGCACCAGCCAGTGCCATGCAGCAATCTGCGCTCCCGCGAACGGTAACACGGTTGCAGCCAGAGGCTGAGCCAGGATGGCGGCAGCGGCCGACACGGCTCCCCAAAGTGCCGCACGCCGCGAGGCGCCGATCCACCAGGCTTCGAATGGCAGCGCCACGACAAGCATGGCGACAGGCGAACTCAGCCCGCCCGCGGCGGCAATCAGACTGCCGAGAGAAACGCCTGCCGCTGCCAGGGCGACCTGACCTGCTATCGCCATCTTGCCGGTTGCCGCCACCAGCAAGGCGATGAACCAGCACAGGCCAAAGGCCGCGAAGATGGCCGCCATGGTGACGGCGGCGCCCATGCCTGAAGTAACCAGCGTGACCGCGGCGCCAGCAGCAAAGAAAGGAGCGGCGAGCATGACGCCGATGAAGCGGCGCTGGCGCTCGCGGTCGCTCTGCCCAAGAATGGACGGATGGACCATACGTTCGCAACCGGCGGCAATCGCGCCAGGCAATTCGACGTATCTGGCCTTGATTGAACTCAACTCAACGCACCCGTAATCGTCGTGGACAACTCTGCTTTGCAGATCGTTCTGGTTGGCTCTGAAACTCGCATCCAGCGTTTAAGGAATGGATAAGGCAGGGCCGACCAGGGCCCCGGCCTGCGGCAAATATCGGGATGCCGGCAGCCGAAAGCCCGGGCAAATGCAGCCATAGTAAACGGAGGGTTATTCGGCGACGGTCCCCGTCGGATGGCTGCACGCCGCGCCCGGACTCCCGCTCTTTGGCAAAAAAGCAAGAAAAGCAGACGGATAGATGGTTATCCCGCGTTAAGAAAAATCATTCGGATTTGAGACAAATCGATTTCACAATGGCGCGTTTCGAATTTGCCTAAAATTTGAGGAAAATTCTCACTTTGCCTGCAAGCCGTCCTTTGCGCCTGTGTGCCAACATCCTGCCCACAAAAGAGGTCATGCCATATGGATGCATGATCCGGTCACGACGAGAGGGCAAGGGCATGGTCTTCCTGATAAGAATGGCTTTTTGGTTTTCGCTGGTGCTGCTGGCGCTGCCGCTGACTGTTGGACCCGATGAATCGGGCCGTGAAAGCGTCGGGCCGATCCAGGCCCTGTTTGCCGCACGCGAAGCTGTTGGCGACATCGCCGGCATTTGCGAACGCAAGCCCGATGTCTGCGAGACCGGCAAGTCGGCGATGCACACCATCACCGCCCGCGCCAAGGAGACCGCCAAGATCGCGGCATCGATGCTGGACGACAAGTCCGCCGCCGGCCCTGACACATCGACTATGACCGGCAGCGTGCAGGAGGACGTCGTCTTGCCCGAGACAGTCAACCTGCCGGCACAGAATTAAGCCGTTTCGACGGCGCACCGCGGGCCGTCTGACCTCTCGACGCCCGCGGTGTCCTTGTTTTTTCCGTGACGCGGCGCCGCCGCGTAACTATATCCGGCATTATGACCACCACGATCCAGACTATCCGCGACGATTTTTCCTTCCTTGAGGAATGGGAAGATCGCTATCGCTACGTCATCGAACTTGGCGAGGCCCTACCGCCGTTTCCCGACGAGCAGCGCAACCCCGCCAACAAGGTGCCGGGCTGCGTCAGCCAGGTCTGGCTGACCACCGAACAGGGGTCTGGAGCCGATCCGGTCGTCACCTTCACCGGCGATTCGGACGCTCATATCGTGCGTGGCCTGGTCGCTATCATGCTGGCGCTGTTTTCCGGCAGGACCGCCAGCGAGATCCAGAAGACCGATGCGGAAGCGACATTGAAAGAACTCGGCCTCGACGAGCATCTGTCGCCGCAGCGCGCCAATGGCCTTCGTTCGATGGTCAAGCGCATCAAGCGCGACGCCGAGGCGGCGCTCAAGCAGACCGTCTGAACGCGTTCACACTCTCCCTGGAATCGCTCTACTCGATCAGGGCTACCGCCCGGCAAAATCAAACGGCGCCCGAAGGCGCCGTTTGGGTCGATACATCTGCTGGCAGCGATTACCGCGCCTTGCGCTTGCGGCCGAGACCCATTTTCTTGGCGAGCTGCGACCGGGCAGCGGCATAGTTGGGTGCAACCATCGGATAGGTCGGGTCGAGATTCCACTTTTCGCGATACTGATCTGGCGTCAGGTCATAGTGGGTCATCAGATGGCGCTTCAGCGACTTGAACTTCTTGCCGTCTTCAAGGCAGACGATGTAGTCGTCGTGAACCGAGCGCTTCGGGTTGACCGCCGGCTTTTGCTTGTCGGCAGGCGGCTGTTCGCCGGTTCCGCCCACGCGCCCGAGGGCGGTATGGACATCGGATATCAGGTTCGGCAATTCGCCGACCGGCACCGGATTGTTGCTGACATAGGCGGCCACCACATCGGCGGTCAACTCGATCAGCGCATCGCTGTTTCTGGAAGGTGTTTCGACAATATCCATGGTCTTCAGGCCCCAACAAGAGTTACTTCGATCCGCGCCCTTTTAACAGCCAGGGCATCGCACGAATTTGACGCAGACAGAGCTTCTGCGATTCGTGTCGCGGGCACATCAATGGGCCTGCGAACCAAGTAAGTCAATTCGCCCTTCCCGCTATATTGAACGATGTTGATCAATTGTCCCCCGATCAGCTTCAATCTTTCGTGTATCGTGTAATTTGTCGATATTTCTCGCGCCAACCAGCAACGCCTGACGCTACGTCAGCCTTCCGTTACATTCCCGGAAACTCACGAGGCAGGTTTCAATGCTTGATTTTTCTTGGCTAATTGCAGGCGCAAGCTTGGTTGTTCAGATTTGATCACAAAACCAGAGGTTGCCGCCGTCGCGCGAGAAATCAGGCGACACGCGCCTGTAGTCCGGCCGGATCAGCTAACCGCTGCCGCGTCAATGCGGGGTGATGTATTTGCCATAGACCCACCCGGTGACGAACTTGCCGTTGTGTATAGGGTCATGCCAGACCTCGCACCAGCGATAGCAAACTTTCTGTTCCTGTCTCCACGCCGGCTGGTTGACGACGTCGAGTCAGGGTACTTCCCTATCAAGATACTTCCAAAGCGAGACGCAATGACCAAGACATCCGCATTTCCGAACGTCAGCCCGCCAACGCCCGAGAAGCGGCCGGTTATCGACACGCATCACGGCCTCACGCGAACCGACGACTATGCCTGGCTGCGGGCCGACAATTGGCAGGATATGTTTCGGGATCCGTCATTGCTCGATGCGGGGATCCGCGCCGAACTCGAGGCAGAGAACGCCTACAGTTCAAGCCTGATGGCCGACACGGTCGAACTGCAAAAGAGGCTTTTCAAGGAGATGAAGGGCCGCATCAAGGAAGACGATTCTTCCGTGCCGATGAAGGACGGACCCTATGCCTATGGTTCGTCCTTCAAGCTTGGTGGCGAACAGCCGCGCTATTTCCGCATGGCGCGTGACGGGGGCGCCGAGCATATCCTGCTCGACGGCGACGCGGAGGCCGCGGGCAAGGCCTATTTCCGTCTTGGGGGCGTCGATCACTCGGCCGACCACGCCAAGCTCTTATGGGCATTCGACGACAAGGGCTCCGAATTCTACACGCTTCGCGTGCGCGACCTTGCCGATGGCAAGGAGCTGGCTGACCAGATCCCCGACACCGGTGGTTCTGGCGTCTGGAGCGCCGGCAATGACGGCTTCTTCTACACTCGTCTCGATCCTAATCACCGTCCGTCCAAGGTGCTGTTCCATGCGCTGGGCGACAGCCCACAGAGCGACCGGCTGATCTATGAGGAAACCGATCCCGGCTTCTTCATGGATGTCGACGGCACCCGCAACAACGAATGGATCATGATCGGAATCAACGATCACGAGACGTCGGAGTACCGCCTCTTAAGCGCCAGCGATCCGTTCGCCGAACCAAAACTGGTCTCGGCGCGCGAGATCGGCCTTCAGTACGATCTGGAAGAAGGCGGCGACATCTTCTTCATCCTGACCAATGCCGACGGCGCCAAGGATTTCAAGATCATGACGGCGCCGGCGAGCGATCCGGTCCGCGCCAACTGGCAGGAACTGGTGCCGCACGAGCCCGGCCGGCTGATCCTGTCGGTGATCGGCTTCAAGGACCACATGGTCCGGCTTGAACGCAAGGAAGGTCTGCCGCGCATCATCGTGCGCGACCGCACCAGCGGCGAGGAGCATCTTCTATCCCTCGACGAGGAGGCTTTCTCGCTCGGCCTGTCGGGTTCCTATGAGTACGACACCGAGGTCATGCGCTTTTCGTACTCGTCGATGACGACGCCCGCGCAGGTGTTCGATTACAATATGCGCACCCGCGAGCGGGTGCTGCTGAAGACCCAGGAAGTACCGTCCGGCCATGACGCGGACCATTATGTGACGCGGCGGCTGATGGCGCCGGCCAGCGATGGCGAACTGGTGCCGATCTCGCTTTTGCATCATCGCGACACGCCGCTGGATGGATCCGCACCGTGCCTGCTTTACGGCTACGGTTCCTATGGCATCACCGTGCCGGCCGCCTTCAACACCAACTGGTTCTCGCTGGTCGACCGCGGCTTCGTCTTCGCCATCGCCCACGTCCGTGGCGGCAAGGACAAGGGCTATGGCTGGTACGACGACGGCAAGCGGGCGCACAAGATGAATACATTCACGGACTTTATAGCCTGTGCGCGCCACCTTGTTGCCGAGCGCTACACGGCGCATGAGCGGATCGTCGCTCAAGGCGGTTCGGCCGGCGGCATGCTGGTGGGCGCCGTCGCCAACATGGCGCCGGACTGTTTCGGCGGCATCGTCGCCGAGGTTCCGTTCGTCGACGTGCTGACCACAATGCTCGACGCCAGCCTGCCGCTGACGCCGCCGGAATGGCCGGAATGGGGCAATCCGATTGCATCCGCCGACGATTATCGGACCATCGCCGCCTACTCGCCCTATGACAATGTCGCGGCGCTCGACTATCCGCCGATTCTGGCGCTGGCCGGTCTCACCGATCCGCGCGTCACCTATTGGGAGCCGGCAAAATGGGTGGCGCGACTGCGCGACCGCAAGAGCGGCGGCAATCCGGTGCTGTTCAAGATCAACATGGATTCCGGACATGCCGGTGCTTCCGGCCGGTTTTCGCGGCTGGAGGAGATCGCCTATACCTATTCCTTTGCACTGAAGGTGATGGGCAAGGCGCATATTGCAGGAGAAACCCACAAATGATCGATCTCACCACCTTGATCGCTTACATCGCGGTCGTACTCGGCTTTGTCTTCATTCCGGGCCCCGCCACGCTGCTGACGATCGCTCGGGCAACGAGTTCGGGAACCAAGGTTGGCATCGCGACCGGCGCCGGGATCGCGGCCGGCGATGTGTTTCACACCGTCATGGCAATGATCGGCATTTCGGCGATTATCGCCACGTCGGCGACGCTGTTCAGCCTCATAAAATACATTGGCGCGGCCTACCTGGTTTATCTCGGCATTCGCGCGATCATCGAGAAAGCGCCGAGTAACCCGGCTGCCGGTGCGCTCGCGATTTCGGCCGGCAAGGCGTTTCGACAGGCTGTCCTGACCGAAGTGCTCAACCCCAAGACCGCACTTTTCTTCCTCGCTTTCCTGCCTCAGTTCGTGCGGCCTGAAAACGGATCTGTGATGCTTCAGTTGACGACATTGGGAACCGTCTTCGTCGTGCTTGGCCTTTTCAGCACGGTTGTCTTTGCGGTAAGCGCCGGCCGGCTCGGCACCTTCCTGCGCCGGAATCCGACGGTGCTGAGGTGGCAAGGCAAGGTTGTTGGCGGCATCTACTGCGCTCTGGGTGTTCGGCTCGCGCTGCAGCAGCGCTGACGGCGAGCGCCGAGCACCCTGGCGATCATGACTTTTTGAGTTCCGCCTTGCTCATTTCACTCGCAATTGCGATGACCACGCGCTACCCAGTGCGCGGCTTTTTCCAAGCCCGACAGCCCCCAATCGCGCAAAGGTCCACCATGCTGCTCGTCAACGTCTATCTCGACAAATCGCCCATCCAGGGCATCGGCGTTTTTGCCAAGAATTACATTCCCCGCGGCACGCTGATCTGGAAGCTCGACCCAAGATTCGACCGGATCATCGAGGTCGAGACTTATGAGCGCGAGGACGGACCGGTGAAGAGTTATCTCGACCGCTATTCCTATCCCGACCGGCGTGACCCGAACTATATCGTCTTCGAAGCCGACGACGCGCGCTATATGAACCACGCCGACGAGCCGAATTGCGACGTCTCCTCGCCCGAGGAAAGCTTTGCGCTTCGCGACATCGCGCCGGGCGAGGAACTGACCTGCAACTACAATCATTTCTTCGAGACCGGATTTGATTTTCTGGGCGACCGTCACCCGACATACGAAGACTGACGCGTATCGTTTGTACGGAGTCAAACGACGCGCATTGGTTCTTGGTTTTTGTGCATGTCGGTCAAGACCGCTGTGCACGTTGAGCGACATGCATCAGTTCAGTTCGCCGTCTTCTTGCGCGCCGGATAGCCATTTGGATGCGGCGGGATTGCCTTGAGATAGGCGGCGATCGCCGCACGGTCCTCCGCCGTTAGTTGGGCAATGTTGCGCTGCACGTCGACCATGGCGCCGCCAACGGAATCGAAGTCAGGCGTGAAGCCGGTTTCGAGATAGTTGGCGATGTCGGCTCCCGACCAATCGCCAATGCCGCCCTCCCCCGATGTGATGTTGGGCACGACGCCCTTGCCTTCGGCAGCCACGGCGCCGGCCAGCCACTCGCTCTTTTTCGTGCCGCCGGCAAAGTCGCGCGGCGTGTGACATTCGCCGCAGTGGCCTGGCCCCTCGACCAAGTAGCGGCCGGCCATCACCGGGCCAGCCGTACCGTCGGGAAATGCAACGACAGGCTGGTCACGGAGGTAGAGCAGTTTCCACAGGCCGATACCGCGACGAATGTTGAAAGGGAAACCGAGCGAATTCGCGGGCGCCTTGCCGGCGACGGCAGGCAACGTCTTCAGGAAGGCGTAGAGGTCGGCAATGTCAGCCGGGTTCATGCGCGCGTAGGATGCATAGGGAAATGCCGGATAGAAATGCTCGCCCGAGGGCGAGACGCCCTTCAGCATGGCGTTGGCGAGGTCCTCGACCGACCAGGCGCCGATGCCGTCCTTGGGATCTTGCGAAATGTTGGGCGGTACGAAGGTTCCGAACGGCGTCTTGAGTGCGAGACCACCCACGAGTTGAAGCCGGGCATCCCCTTGCGAGCCCGGTTTTGCGTGGCAGGAAGTACAACCGCCGGCGTAAAAGATGCGCTTGCCCTTGACCGCGTCGCCGGGCCCCAGCTTGGCCAGCGTCTCACCGTCGAGCCTCACCGGCGCCGACAGCAGCCACCCGGCGACCGCGCCGACTGCTCCCAGAATGACCAGGGCGCCGACGAGTTTTCTCAGCCAGGGCATCGCCCGCTATCAGCTCTTTTTCACCCGATAGGTCTTGTGGCAGGTGCCGCAATTGGAAGTGATCGCGTCAAACTGCGTCTTCAGCGTATCGATGTCGGCGGGAGCGGTGGCGGTCGCTGCCTTGATGTCGGCGAGATATTTGTCCTCGGTCGACTTGAAACCGGCCATGTCTTCCCAGATCTTCGGCGCCGCTGTCGTGTCGCCAGTATCGCTGCCTGCCGGGAACAGCACATCGGCATCGAATTTCTCGGCATTCGCCTGCAGCGCCTGAAGTTGTGTCAGCACGGCCGCCGCATCAAACGGCTCCTCGCCCTTGACCACTTTCGCGAGGCCGCCGGCGATCTTTCCACGCTCCTTCATCAAACCCTGGCGATCAAGTATCGGGTCGGCAAACGCCGCCGATGCCGCGAGTGCAAGCATAGAGATGGCGATAACAAGCTTTCTCATTCATTTGGCTCCGTGATGAAGGCATTTCAGGACAGGACGTTAACGGATGCGGCGAGTGGAATATTCCCCTCGTCGCGGACGTTTTTGCCGAACCTGATCGCCAGGGGCCGCGACCCCGTAAAGAAGGGCCCTCGGGATGTGAAAACCCCCGAAGGTTGATCTCCAACTTTCGGGGGTCAGTTCAGATTGCTGGGTCTTTCTGGGGATCGATCAGGCCATCCGCGCGCCTTCTCAGGCGTGCAAAGGACGCTGCAACACTTTGATTTTGCGCATGATCCTTTTTTGAAAATCGAATCCGATTTTCGGGGTTATGCGCGAGCCTTTTCGTACAATTCCAGCACGTGATCCCAGTTGATCAGGCTGTCGACGAACGCCTCGAGATATTTCGGCCGGGCGTTGCGATAATCGATGTAATAGGAGTGTTCCCAGACATCGACGCCGAGGATCGGAGACGCGCCATGGACGAGCGGGTTCTCGCCATTCGGCGTCTTTGAGATCGCCAGCTTGCCGTCCTTGACTGAAACCCAGGCCCAGCCCGAGCCGAACTGCGTCGTGCCGGCGGCAATGAAGTCGGCCTTGAACTTGTCGTAGCCACCGAGGTCGCTATCGAACGCGTTCTGCAGGGCGCCCGGCAGCTTGCTGCCGCCGCCGCCCTTCTTCATCCACTTCCAGAAATGGATGTGGTTGTAGTGCTGAGCGGCATTGTTGAAGAGACCGGCATTCTTGCCGAACGACTGCTTGACCACCTCTTCGACCGACAGATCGCCCAGGCCGGCCTCGACAGCGAGTTTGTTGCCGTTGTCGACATACGCCTTGTGGTGCTTATCGTGGTGATATTCCAGCGTCTCTTTCGACATGTAAGGCTGCAAGGCCTCGTAGTCGTAGGGCAGAGCGGGCAATTCAAAAGCCATGGACAGTACTCCCTCGTGGAAAAATCCGGTGTCGATACCGGACTAAGATAGGTCTGGAATGGGTTGGGGCAACTCCGGAATGGAGCGCCGATCGCCTTTTTATCCGCTCAGACGGCGGAAGTCGAATGCGCCCATTCCCAATAGAGTTCGCGCGCCTTCTTGGCCACCGGCCCGGGCTGCAGATTGCGATCCTCGATACGCGTGATCGGCACCACCTTGGAATGATTTCCGGTCGAGAAGATCTCGTCCGCTTCGAGGAAGTCGCGCACCGACAGCGTCTTTTCGGTGGTCTTGAAGCCATATTCGCCAAGCAGAGTCATCGTGCGCGAGCGGGTGATGCCGGACAGGAAGGTGCCATTCGGTGCCGGCGTCAGCACGTGGCCGTCCTTGACCAGGAAGATGTTCGATGTTCCGGTTTCGGCGACGTTGCCCAGCATGTCGAGCACCATTGCGTTGTCGAAGCCGCGCATCTTGGCCTCGAGAATGGCACGGCCGTTGTTGGGGTAGAGGCAGCCGGCCTTGGCATTGGTCGGCATGGTTTCGATGGTCGGGCGCCGGAACGGCGACACGGTCACCGAAAAGCCGGTCGGCGGGATCATGGGCGACTCATAGAGGCAAAGGCAGAAGCGGGTCGAGGCGGGATCGGCCGGCACGCCCATGTAGCCGCCATGCTCGGCCCAGTACATCGGCCTGATGTAGACCGCCGTCCTGCCGTCGAACTTCTTCAACCCATCCCATGTCAGCCCGACGATCTTGTCGGCGCTCATCGACGGCTTGAGGCCGAGTGCAATCGCCGAAGAATTCACCCTGGCGGCATGAAGCTCGAGGTCCGGGGCGACGCCTTCGAACCAGCGGCCTCCGTCGAACACGCTGGTGCCGAGCCACATCGCGTGGCTTCGCGGCCCCAGAATGGCGACATTGCCCTCGTGCCAATCACCATCGACGAAAGTCCATGTCGTGGATTGCGCCGCAGCCGCCAGTGTCATCGTGTTGTCCCGCCTCAATCGGTCTCGTGGGAGCCATTGGAAGATGCTTTGGCGGGCGCCGTCAACCGGCATTGAATAGTTTTGTTGAGGCCAGCGACGGGGCGCCGTGCAATCAAAGCTTGCACCTTGTCGCGCCTGCCCTCAAAACTGTCTTCATGCAATACGCCGCCTATGTCTTCGACGCCTATGGCACGCTGTTCGACGTGCATGCCGCCGTACGCCGTCATGCCGATCGGATCGGGCCGGACGGTCAATTGTTGTCCGAGATCTGGCGTGCCAAGCAACTCGAATATTCCTGGGTGCGCTCGCTTATGGGTGCCTATGCCGATTTCTGGCAGTTGACCGAACAGGCGCTCGATTTCGCCCTGCGCAAGGTTCCCTCGGCCGATCCCAGCCTCAAGGCGATCTTGCTGGATGCCTACTGGCGGCTGGATTGCTATCCGGAAGTGCCGGCCGTGCTCAAGGCGCTCAAGGCTTCGGGAGCGAGGCTGGCGATCCTGTCCAATGGCTCACCCGAAATGCTCCAGGCAGCGGTCAAGTCCGCCGCGCTCGACCAGGTCCTGGACGACATCTATTCCGTCGACGCGGTCCAGCGCTTCAAGACCGATCCGGCGGTCTATGACATGGTCGCGACCGGCTGGCGCCTCTACCCGGGCGCGGTTTCCTTCCAGTCCTCCAATCGCTGGGATATCGCAGGCGCCACCAAATTCGGTTTTCGCACGGTCTGGATCAATCGCTCCGACCAGCCGGAAGAGTACCGGGACTTGCCACCGACCCTGATCCTGCCGTCGCTCGAAGCTTTGGTTCCAGGCAGCTGAGACGCGCGCATGTGTCCCTGTCGCCACAGTGGCAACGCAGTCACAGCTTCGCCTTGGTTTGTCCACCTTCCGGCCAGAATCGGAACTGCCTATCGCCCCAGGTGTTGTCAGGCACCCGCGCAGCGATCGGCGCATTGACGCTTTGTTGCGATTTGAGACTTAAAGAAGGCAAACATGTCCAAAATCGAAATCGAATCCTATCGCCTGAGCCGTCGCGGCTTTCTCAACGCCGCAGCCTTAGGCGCTGCTTCGATCGCGGTTTCCGCATGCGCGACCACCGGACCGGGGCCGGTCGAGCCACCGCCGCCAGCCTATGTCGAGCCGCCGCTAGCCGACTATGTGACAATGTACGGCGCGGTCAGTGATGGCGGCTTCGATTTGCCGGCGATCCCGTTCGACAGGATCGATCCGCAGTTCCTGCGCCAGATCGTTCCCGATCCGACCGGCCAGAAGCCGGGAACGATCGTCGTCGATACCACCGGCCATTTCCTCTACCTGGTTCGCCCGGGGGGCCAGGCAATCCGTTATGGTGTCGGCCTAGGCCGCGCCGGTTTCGAATGGTCCGGCGATGCCGTCGTCCAGTGGAAGCAGAAGTGGCCGAAATGGACGCCGCCGGATGAAATGATTGCCCGGCAGCCGGAATTGAAACCATACAGCGCCGAAAATGGCGGCATGCCCGGCGGGTTGAAGAACCCGCTCGGCGCACGCGCGCTCTATCTCTTCCAGGGCAACGTGGACACGCTTTACCGCCTGCACGGCTCGCCGGAATGGCGGTCGATCGGCAAGTCCGTCTCGTCAGGCTGCGTACGCCTGATGAACCAGGATATCATCGATCTCTATGATCGCGTGCCCTCGAAGACACCAGTTGTCGTCACCAGCGATGCCAGCCAGCCAGTGGTGGCGACTGCGAATCGCCGGGCAATCCCGATCGACGCCGGCGTGCCGGAAGGATCGATCCTGCTCGGGCCTCTGAAAGAGATCACCAACTCGATCTTCTGATCCGACTGGCGGCGGCAACGCCGCTGCCTCCAGTCCTAACGCCCCCGCGACAGGCTGCCCAGGATGCCGCGAACGATTGCCCGACCGACTGACGAGCCGACGGATCGAACCACCGACTTGATCGCCGCCTCGGCCACCGTCTGGCGGTTGGACGGGCGCGGTGCAGGCGAGCGCCTGCCACCGGATTGCGGCGCGGACTCGTCGTTGCCGAAGCCCGGAATGGTCCAGCGCGAGCGACCGCTGCCGGCCTGCTGCGCCTGCTCCTCGGCATCCTGCGCATCCTTGGCCTTTTTTTGCAGCATCTCGAAGGCCGATTCGCGATCGACGACCTGATCGTACTGGCCGGCGACCGGGCTTTCCTGGATCAGCTTCTGGCGCTCGGCCACAGTGATGGGCCCAAGCCGCGACGATGGCGGGCGGATCAGTGTCCGCTGCACCATCGACGGAATCCCCTTGGCTTCCAGCGTCGAGACCAGCGCCTCGCCTGTGGCGAGCTGAGTGATGGCGGTCATGCAATCGAAATCTGGATTAGGCCGGAACGTCTCGGCCGCCGTCTTCACCGCCTGCTGCTCGCGCGGCGTATAGGCGCGCAGCGCGTGCTGTACGCGATTGCCGAGCTGGGCGAGAACCTTTTCAGGGATATCCAAAGGGTTTTGTGTGACGAAATAGACGCCGACGCCTTTCGAGCGGATCAACCTGACCACTTGCTCGACGCGATCGACCAGCACTTTGGGTGCTTCGTCGAACAGAAGATGCGCCTCGTCGAAGAAGAACACCAGCTTCGGCTTGTCCGGATCGCCGACTTCCGGCAGCACCTCGAACAGCTCCGACATCAGCCACAACAGGAAGGTCGCGTAAAGCCGTGGATTCATCATCAGCTTGTCGGCGGCAAGCACGCTGATGGCGCCGCGCCCGTCGCGGGTGGTGCGCATGATGTCGGCGATGCGCAGTGCCGGCTCGCCGAAGAAGTTTGCCGCGCCCTGCTGCTCCAGGACCAGCAGCGTTCGCTGGATAGCCCCGACCGATGGCTTCGTCACATTGCCGTAACGCGAGCCGATCTCCTCGGCGCGCTCGGCGATGTTGGCCAAAAGCGCCTGCAGATCCTTCATATCGAGCAGCAGCAGGCCTTCCTCGTCCGCCAGGCGGAAGGCGATGTTCATGATCCCTTCCTGCGCCTCGGTCAGGTTCATCAGGCGCGACAGAAGCAACGGCCCCATTTCCGAAACCGTGGCGCGGATAGGATGACCCTGTTCGCCGAATAGATCCCAGAAAATGACGGGGAATTCCTGGAAGTCATAGGGGTCGAGCTTGACCTGTTCGGCCCGCTTGACGAGAAAATCCTGCGCCGTACCCATCATCGCGATGCCGGACAGGTCACCCTTGATGTCGGCGCAGAACACCGGCACGCCGGCGTTGGAAAAACCTTCGGCCAGGATCTGCAAGGTGACGGTCTTGCCGGTACCGGTGGCGCCGGTCACCAGGCCATGACGATTGCCATATTGCAGCAACAACTGCTCGGCACGCTGATAGCTGTCGTCGGGCTTGCGGCTGGCGCCGATGAAAATACTGGTGTCGTCAGCCATATGTCCGGTCTCCGCAAACTGATGTGTTCAAAGCCAGTGCCTTGCCGCAGGTATAGTCAGGCCGTTGCACAGCGACAATGCCATTCGTTCAAGTTGGAACCATTCGTCCAAGTCGTGGCAATCGTTCAATCGCGGGAACCCTCCAATCGATTTTTTGAAGCTTGCGGATTTTGCCGGTGTTTGGCAATCGTTCATGGTTCGTGCACGTGGGCCGACCTATATCTTTTGGATCGAATTCGGCCGCTGAAAACGCATTGGATTGCGATATCGAACCGAGGACCGTAGACTGAACCGCTCCAGGCTGGTGCGGGCGCATAAAGCGAGGAAGACGGATGGCCGCCGAAGCCCTGACCAGGGATGTCGAACCAGAGAACGCCGAGCGCCAGCGATGGCGAGCCTTGGCGGAAAAGGCACTCGCCGGCGCATCCTTCGAAGAGAAGCTGGTCTCGCATACCGACGACAACATCCGCATCGAACCGCTCTACGACCGCAGCACAGCGGCAGAACCGACCGTGCGCGCAAACCCGAAATCGCCGTGGATCGTCAGCCAGCGCATCGACGATCCGGATATCGAGCGCGCCAGAACCCAGGCTCTGGACGACGTAGCCCAAGGCGCCACGGGATTGTCACTTGTCTTCGAAGGGGCGCCGAACGCGTTCGGCTACGGCCTGCCGAGAACGGCGGAAGCACTGGAGACGGTATTGGACGGCGTACCGCTCAACCGCGTCCAGGTTCGCATCGACGCCCATCCCTGGAGCCGCGCCGTGGCCGACTGGCTGGTGGCGTTCCTGAGCAAGCGCCGGTCAGACCCGGCAAAACTCAACCTCTCCTTCGGCATCGATCCGGCGGCGATCTTCGCCGGAACCGGCCGGCTGCGCATGTCGATCGAGGCGTTGCAGGCTTCGATGCCGCAGTCGCTGGCGCATTTCTTCTCGATGGGCGTTCCGGGCGTGCTGCTGGAAGCGGACGGACGTGTGTTCCACAATGCCGGTGCGACGGAAGCGCAGGAGCTTGGCATCATGCTGGCTTCGGCGATATCCTATCTCAGAATGTTCGAGACGGCGCGGCAGCCGCTTGTCTATGCCGCGCCGCATATCGGCTTTGCACTGAGCGTCGACCAGGACCAGTTGCTGTCAATGGCCAAGGTGCGGGCACTGCGCAGGCTCTGGGCGCGGGTGCAGGAGACCTGCTCGATCCCCAGTTCCACGGCCAACATCCATGCCGAGACGTCGTTTCGGATGATGACAGCGATGGATCCGGAGACCAACATCCTGCGCACCACAATTGCCTGCTTTGCCGCGGCATCCGGAGGCGCCGATTCGATCTCGATCCTGCCGCACACGATCGCGCATGGCTTGCCGGCGGGTTTTGCCCGTCGTGTCGCCCGCAACACGCAGCTGATCATGGCGAATGAAAGCCATATCGATCACGTCGCCGATCCTGCCTATGGTTCCGGCGCGGTCGAAGCGCTGACCAACGAACTCTGCGAGATGGCCTGGGCGCAATTGCAAACAATCGAAGCCGAGGGCGGCGTCTTGTCCAGCCTTCAGGAGGGGCTTATCCAGAAGCGTGTTCACGCCGCGGCAGCGCAGCGCAATGCAGCCTACCAGGCAGGCGAGCGGGTCATCATCGGCACCACGCTCTACCCGCTGAAAGGTGAACGTCCGGTCGAGACGCTGGCGGCGGAACGGCGGCCTGCCTTCACCGAAGGCGTTGCCGTCTGTGAGCCGCTGTTTCCGGTCCGCATCGACCAATCCATCGGAGCCGCCTCTTGATCCCCGATTTCAGCCAGATCGATTGGGTCCCGCCATCCCGCGCACCCGTCGAGGTCAAGGGCCAGCGGACGACGCCGGAAGGACTTGTCGCCAAGCATCTGTACAATCAAAGCGATCTCAAGGGGTTGCCGCATCTCGACACCTATCCGGGGCTGCCGCCTTTCGTGCGCGGCCCCTACCCGACCATGTATATCCAGCAGCCCTGGACCATCCGGCAATATGCCGGCTTCTCGACGGCCGAAGAGTCCAACGCGTTTTACCGGCGCAATCTTGCCGCCGGCCAGAAGGGGCTGTCGGTCGCCTTCGATCTTGCCACGCATCGCGGCTATGACAGCGACCATCCACGCGTTGCCGGTGACGTCGGCATGGCGGGGGTAGCCATCGATTCCATCCTCGACATGCGGCAACTGTTCGACGGCATTCCGCTCGGCGAGATGACGGTGTCGATGACGATGAACGGCGCGGTGCTGCCGATCATGGCGCTCTACATCGTCGCGGCGGAAGAACAGGGCGTTGCGCAGAAGGATCTTGCCGGAACCATTCAGAACGACATCCTGAAGGAGTTCATGGTCCGCAACACCTATATTTATCCGCCGAAACCCTCGATGCGGATCGTTTCGGACATCTTCTCCTACACGTCGAAGAACATGCCGAAGTTCAATTCGATATCGATCTCCGGCTATCACATGCAGGAGGCCGGCGCGACAGCCGACCTGGAGCTTGCCTACACGATCGCCGACGGCATCGAATATGCCCGCGCCGGCGTTGCAGCGGGCCTCGATATCGACCGCTTCGCGCCGCGTCTGTCCTTCTTCTGGGCGATCGGCATGAACTTCTTTATGGAAGTCGCCAAACTGCGGGCCGCGCGCCTGCTTTGGGCGACCCTGATGAAGAAGAACTTCTTGCCCAAGGACGAGCGCTCGCTGTCGCTGCGCACCCATTGCCAGACTTCGGGCTGGTCGCTGACGGCGCAGGATCCCTACAACAACATCATACGCACCATGATCGAGGCGATGGCGGCGACGCAGGGACATACACAGTCGCTGCACACCAATTCCTTCGACGAGGCGATGGCGCTGCCGACCGACCACTCGGCACGGATAGCCCGCAACACGCAGCTCATTCTGCAAAAGGAATCCGGCACGACACGCGTTATCGATCCATGGGGCGGCTCGGCCTATCTCGAACGGCTGACGCATGACCTGGCGGCCCGCGCGCTTGCCCACATCGAGGAGGTCGAGGCGCTCGGCGGCATGGCCGCCGCGACCGAACAGGGCATTCCCAAGCTGCGCATAGAGGAAGCGGCAGCGCGCACGCAGGCACGCATTGATTCCGGCGAACAGATGCTGGTTGGCGTCAATGCCTATCGTCCCGAGACGGACATCGAGGTCGACGTGCTGAAGATCGACAATGCCGAGGTCAGGGCCAGGCAATTGTCGAAGTTGCAACGTCTGAAGGGCACGCGCGACGTCGCCGCCGTCGAAACCGCACTCGATGCACTGACCCGTGCCGCACGGGGCAACGAAAACCTTCTGGAGTTCGCCATCCGGGCCGCGCGAGCCAATGCCACGGTAGGCGAGATTTCATTCGCGTTGGAAAGAGCCTTTGGGCGCCATGTCGCTACGGTGCAGACCATTTCTGGCGTCTATCGCAAAGCCCTTGGCGATCATCCCGTTGTCGACGGGCTGCAGGAGAAGCTTGAGGCCTTCGAGAAGAGAACTGGGGGCAAGCCGCGTATACTCGTCGCCAAGATGGGACAGGACGGCCACGATCGTGGGCAGAAGGTTATCGCCACGGCCTTCGCCGATCTCGGCTTCGACGTCACCGTCGGAGCGATGTTCCAGACACCCGATGAGATCGCCAGGCTGGCGGTCGCACAGGACGTCCACATCGTCGGCGCCTCGTCGCTGGCTGCAGGGCATCTGACGCTGATCCCCGAGCTACACGACTCGCTGAAGAAGCTCGGCCGCGGCGACATGCTGATCGTCGTCGGCGGTGTCATCCCTCCACAGGACTATGACGCGGTGCTGAAAGCAGGCGCGGCTGAGATATTCCCGCCGGGCACGGTCATTCCGGAAGCAGCGGATCGCTTGCTGGACCGGCTGCTTTCCGCTTGATAGCCTTGTTATAATAACTGTTGCAACACGGGCGATTGCGTTATAATCGAGATTGCAACAGGATGACCCATCATGAACACGACCATTCGCAAGATCGGTAATTCCGAAGGCGTGATCCTGCCCAAGGAGCTGCTCGATCGTCTGAACATGAAGGCAGGCGATCAGCTTCAGATCGTCGAAACGGACAAGGGTATTGCTCTTGAGCCGGTGGACGACAGTTTCGAACGGCAGATGGAAGCTGCTCGCAAGGTCATGGACAAATACAAGGTCGCTCTTCAGAAGCTCGCGGAATGAGCTGGGAGTTCCTGACCCGACGCGCGGTCGAAGCGATGCATGCCGAGCAGTTGCGCAGGCATGGCGGGGCACAAGGTTTGAGAGACGAGAACGCTCTCGAATCAGCGCTTTCACGCGATGAAAATAAGGCGAACTATGGGGATCCGGCGATCGAGGATCTCGCTGCCGCCTATGTCTTTGGTATTGCCCGGAATCATGCCTTTGTCGACGGCAACAAGCGTACCGCCATCGTGGCCGCCGGCGCATTTTTGATTGTGAACGGCCATGTCCTGACAGCCGATAACGGCACACTCTACGAATTCGTCATGGCAGTCGCTTCAGGCGAAATCGATGAAGCGGGCGCTGCAGCGTTCTTCCGGGACCATGTCGTCAAGCTCGAAGACTAGCTGTCGGAAAGCTTGACGATTTCCCATTCCTTGCCGTTGACCACGGCTACGTCGCCGACTTTCTTGCCGAACAGAGCGACGGCCATCGGCGATACGTGCGAAATCGTGCCCTTTGCCGGATCCGCCTCATCCTCGCCGACGATTTTCCAGTGCACCTTCCTGCCGTCATCGCCCTCAAGCGTGACGCCCATGCCGAAGCGTACAAGGTCGCTGCCCGGTTCCGGCACGGAGAGTTCGGCGCTTTCACGCCGGGCGGTCCAGTAGCGTAGGTCGCGTGACACCAACGCGATGCGCTCGCGGTCTGCCTTCCTTTCGGCTTTCGCCAGTATATCGCGCAAATCGGAAAGATTGTCCTCGATCTGCGCCAGGCCGCGCTCCGTCACCAGATTGCGGTGGTGGCTGATCGGTCGCTCACCGACGCCGGCAATGGCGTTTTCGCTGTCTTCCTCGCGAGTGAAAGCTCTGCTCATTCCCTGAACTTAGGCGCGGAAAGGCTGCTCGACAAGCGAATGTCGTTGCCCTCGACCGGAGAGGCGGACCGGCTGGCACGATTCCTGCGGTGCAAGGGTCAAAAGCCAGGACCTGTGCCGATGTTGAACAGACGAACGCTGCTGATCGGAACCGCCGGCTTTGCCGTCGTCGGCCTCTCGCTTGGCAAGGCGGCCGCCGCCAGCCTGACTGGCATCGAGAAAGCCTCTATGCGCGGTTCGATCAATGCCACGGAACTTGGCGTGCAGCCCGGCACCCTCGACGATCAGAGCAAGGCCTTCGCCAAGCTGCTGCGCGACGCAAACGATCGCGACATGCCGGTGTTCCTGCCGCCGGGCACCTATGTCGTATCCAACCTCTCGCTGCCTAGCCGCGTGCGTCTTTCCGGCGTGCCGGGCGCAACGCGCATCGTCTATGGCGGCGACGGTCACCTGTTCATGGCCGAGCAGGCCGACCATATCGAACTCGGCGGGCTGGTCTTCGACGGCGCAAACCGCTCGATGGGCGATCATGCGCAAGGGCTGCTCGATCTGCGCCGGGTCGCGCATCTGGTCATCGACAATTGCCAGATCACCGGCAGCGGCAAGAACGCACTGGCGCTGGAACACGCGACGGGGCGTGTCGAACGCTCGGAGATATCGGGGGCTGCCGATGCCGGCATCTATTCGGTCGAGGCCGGCGGGCTGACGATCACGGGCAACACAGTCTCCGACTGCGCCAATGGCGGCATTCTCGTGCACCGCTGGCAGGCGGCGGAAGACGGCACCATCGTCACCGGCAACCGCGTCGAACGGGTCCAGGCGCGCAGCGGCGGGACCGGTCAGAACGGCAATGGCATCAATGCTTTCCGGGCCGGCAATGTAGTCATTTCAGGCAATATCGTCTCCGACTGCGCCTTCTCGGCGATCCGCGCCAACAGCGCCAGCAATCTGCAGATATCGGGCAATACCTGCTCGCGTTCCGGCGAAACAGCCGTTTACTCCGAGTTCTCGTTCGAAGGCGCCATCATCAGCAACAACATCGTCGATGGAGCCGCCAACGGCATCTCGATCGTGAATTTCAACGAAGGCGGGCGGATGGGCGTCTGTTCGGGCAACATCGTACGCAATCTGTCGACCAGCGGTCCCTACCCCGCCGACTCGCCTGGATTCGGCGTCGGCATTGGCGTCGAGGCCGACACCACCGTTTCCAACAACGTCATCGAGAACGCGCCGCTCTACGGCATGCAGATCGGCTGGGGGCCGTATCTGCGCAATGTCGTCGCCACTGGCAACATCATTCGCAAGGTTGGAACCGGCATCGTCGTGTCCGTGGTCGAGGGCGCCGGCACGGCGGTCATTTCAGACAATGTCATCGACAGCGCGCTGAACGGCGCCGTTGTTGGCCAGCGCTGGTCCGAGCCGGCGACAGGCGATCTCGCCTCGTCAAACGATAGCGGATATGCGCATCTGACCGTCGAGCGCAATCACGTCAGTTGAGGGCCGGTTTAATTCAAGGCCCCGGTGGGCCTCAGCGCCCCGACCTTGGCACCGTTCCGGCTTTTGATGGGCACGTTTGCCAGTACGCTCAGCTTTGACACCAGGGCCTCGTCGGCGCGCAGCAGTTTGGCAAGAACGGCGGCAACCATGGCTTCGCCGGCGCGGCCGGCGCCATCATCGCATTTGAGTGCAATGCCGAGACCAAGTTCCGGAATTGCGGCACAATAGACGCCTTCGGCGCCGCCTTTCGTAAAAATCCGCCCTGGTGCGGCCTCCATGAGTGCGACATCTTCGCGGCCGGTGCCGGCAACGAAAAAGGGCTCGGCCATGCAGGCAGCCAGCAGGCGCTTCGCGGCCTTGGCTCGCTCGGGACCAAAACCATTTGTCGTTGCCATGCGGGCAAAGCCGAGCGCGAAGCTCCGGAGCGGCACCGCATAGGTCGGGATCGAGCAGCCATCGATCGCCCGCTCGTCCGCGCCATGGACAGCGCCCGTCACCGCCTGCATGGCGTCTCGCACCATCTCCTGCAGGCCGTGCCCCGGCTTGACATAACCGCGGTGCGCAATGCCGGCGTGGACGCATGTGCAGAGGAAACCGGAATGCTTGCCGGAGCAATTGTTATGCAATGCGTTCGGCGAGCCGCCGGCGCGGGCGAGTGCGATCTCGGCGTCATGATTGGACGGCCAATGCGTGCCGCATTCGAGTGCCGAGACGTCCAGCCCGGCCTTGGCCAGCATCGATCGCGCCAGTTCGACATGCGCCGGCTCGCCCGAATGGGACGCGCAGGCGAGCGCCAGTTCGCGGTTGCCGAAGCCATAGGCGTCGGCCGCGCCGCTTTCGACCAGCGGCAATGCCTGGATCGCCTTGACCGCGGAGCGCGGAAACACCGGCTTGGCCGTGTCGCCAATCTCCCAAACCGGTTTGCCATCGGCATCGAAGACGGCGACCGCGCCACGATGCGCGCTCTCGACGAGCGCGCCGCGCAACACTTCGATCAGAACCGGATTTGTCATGGCTACCCCGCAAAAATACGGGCTGCTTCTACCTGATCCGGTCCAATATTGAAACGTAGTTGGCGACCGCCGCACCGCCCATATTGAAGATGCCGCCGAGTTTTGCACCGGGCACCTGGATACCGCCGGCCTCGCCGACAAGCTGCATGGCGGTCAAGACATGCATGGACACGCCTGTGGCGCCGATCGGGTGGCCCTTGGCCTTCAACCCGCCGGACGGATTGACCGGCAGGCGGCCATCCTTGGCCGTTGTGCCGTCCAGCGCCAGTCTGGCGCCCTCTCCCGGCTTGGCCAGACCCATCGCCTCGTATTCGATCAGTTCGGCAATGGTGAAGCAGTCATGCGTTTCGACGAAGGAGAGATCGTCGAGCGTCACACCGGCCGATTTCAGCGCCCGGTTCCAAGCCTGTTCGCAGCCTTCGAAGGTCAGGATGTCGCGCTTCGACATCGGCAGGAAATCCTGCACATGTTCGTTGGCGCGGAAGGCAACGGCGCGGCGCATCTTCAGTGCCGTCGCGGTGTCGGCGAGGACAAGGGCGGCGGCGCCGTCGGAGACCAGCGAGCAGTCGGTGCGCTTCAGGGGACCGGCAACGAAAGGGTTCTTTTCGCTTTCCTGGCGGCAGAACTCATAGCCAAAATCCTTGCGCATCTGCGCATAGGGATTGTCGACACCGTTCTTGTGGTTCTTGGCGGCGATCATGGCGAGTGCGTCCGACTGGTCGCCATAGCGCTGGAAATAGGCCTGCGCGATCTTGCCGAAGACACCGGCGAAACCCGCAGGGGTGTCGCCATCCTCGGGCAGATAGGAGGCCTTGAGCAGGTTCTTGCCGATCTCCGGCCCGGGCGTCGTCGTCATCTGCTCGGCGCCGACCACCAGCACGATGCGGGCAGCATTGGCGTCGATGGCGCGGATGCCTTGCCGGACCGCCGCCGAGCCTGTGGCGCAAGCGTTTTCGACGCGCGTCGCCGGCTTGAAGCGCAGCCGGTCGTCCGCCTGAAGCACCAGGCTGGCGGTGAAATCCTGCGCCGAAAAACCGGCGTTGAAATGGCCGAGCACGATCTCGTCGACCTCGTCAGGACCGATGCCGGCATGGTCGAGCGCGTCCGTTGCCACTTTGACGATGAGGTTTTCGAGCGTTTCGCCCTCGAGCTTGCCGAAGCGCGAATGCGCCCAGCCAACGATGCATGCGGTCATGGCGGCCTCCATTCTTTAGCGCCAGCCTAGCATGTGGGCTCAAGGCGCACCTCGCATTTATTGTTCAAAGATAAACAGTCCTGCCCGCTTCGTGAAGGGCTGCAAGCCGACAATCGCTTGGTACAAACGAAACCAGTGTCGATTTTTTTGTTGATTGACCCGTCAATAAAAAATAATCCTGTTTCAAAGGATCATAGCGAAATGCCGAAAGTCGGAATGGAACCGCTGCGCCGCAAGGCGCTGATCAACGCGACGATCTCGGCGATCGGCGAGCGTGGCTCGCTCGACGTGACCATGTCTGAGATTGCCGGGCGCGCCGGCGTTTCATCGGCCCTTGCCCATCATTATTTCGGCGCCAAGGACGAGCTAATGCTGGCGACGATGCGCCATATCCTGGCCGAGCTGACCGCCGACACGTTGCGCGCCCTTGGTTCGGCCGGCACACCGCGCGAACGCGTCTCGGCGGTGGTCGCCGTCAACTTCTCCGACATTCAGTTTCAGCCGCAAACCATCGCCTCCTGGCTTGCCTTCTATGTCGAGGCACAGAAGTCATCAGCCTTGCGCCGGCTGCTCAGGGTCTACGCGCGGCGGCTCCATTCGAACCTGATGAGCGGTCTGACCGGGATCTTGCCCAGAGCCGAAGCCGACCGCGTCGCCGAAGCGACGGCGGCGATGATCGACGGGCTCTACATCAGGCGGGCGCTGAAGGACGGCTTGCCTGATGCTGCGACCGCCATTGCGCTGGTCGAAGACTATCTCGAAACCAAACTTGGCGAGCGGCGCAAACAGTGACAACGAAGCGACCCAATTTCCTGATCGTCATGGTCGATCAGCTCAACGGGACCCTGTTTCCGGACGGCCCGGCAGAGTTTCTGCACGTACCGCACCTGAAAGCCTTGGCCGCACGTTCGGCGCGCTTTGCCAACAACTACACGGCGTCGCCGCTCTGCGCGCCGGGCCGTGCCTCGTTCATGAGCGGGCAATTACCGTCGCGCACTGGTGTCTATGACAATGCGGCTGAATTCGCCTCATCGATCCCGACCTTCGCCCATCATCTTCGCGCAGCCGGCTACTACACCTGCCTGTCGGGCAAGATGCATTTCGTCGGGCCGGATCAGCTACACGGTTTCGAGGAGCGGCTGACCACTGACATCTACCCGGCCGATTTCGGCTGGACGCCGGATTACCGCAAGCCCGGCGAGCGCATCGAATGGTGGTACCACAATCTTGGTTCGGTCACGGGCGCCGGCGTCGCCGAGACGACCAACCAGATGGAATATGACGACGAGGTCGTGTTCCTCGCCACGCAAAAGCTCTATCAGCTTGCGCGCGAACAGGACGATGCGAACCACCGGCCCTGGTGTCTCACCGTCTCGCTGTCGCACCCGCACGATCCATACGTCGCGCGCAAGCAGTATTGGGATCTCTATGAGCATTGCCAGGCGCTGGACCCGGAAACCGGGTTCATCGCGGATGACGAGCAGGATGCGCATTCCCGGCGGCTGTACCACGCCAGCGACTATCCCTCATTCGAGATCACGCCGGAACAGGTGCGGCGTTCGCGGCGCGGCTATTTCGCCAATATCTCCTATGTCGACGACAAGCTCGGCGAGCTCCTGGACGTCCTTGAGCGCACGCGCATGCTCGACGACACAATCATCCTGTTCTGCTCGGACCATGGCGACATGCTCGGCGAGCGGGGCCTGTGGTTCAAGATGAGCTTCTTCGAGGGCTCGGCACGGGTGCCGCTGATGATTGCCGGCAAGGGCGTTCCGGCCGGGTTGATCGAGGCGCCGGTTTCCAATCTTGACGTGACACCGACGCTTTGCGACCTCGCCGGCATCGACATCGCCGCGATCGCGCCGTGGACCGACGGCCAGTCGCTGCTGCCGCTCGCCAATGGCGGGCAGCGCACCGCACCTGTCTTGATGGAGTATGCCGCCGAAGGTTCTTCCGCGCCACTCGTTGCAATCCGCGACGGCAGATACAAATTCGTCCATTGCGAGCTCGATCCGCCTCAACTGTTCGATCTCGAAGCCGATCCGCTCGAGCGAAACAACCTGGCCGACGATCCCGTCCACGCCGGCCTGGTGGTGGCGTTCATGGACAAGATCCGGGCGCGCTGGGACATGGCCGGCTTCGACGCCGCCGTGCGCGAAAGCCAGGCGCGTCGCTGGGTGGTCTATCCGGCGCTGCGCAACGGCGCTTATTACCCCTGGGATTTCCAGCCCCTGCAGAAGGCTTCGGAGCGGTTCATGCGAAACCACATGAACCTCGACAATCTCGAAGAGAGCAAAAGGTATCCGCGGGGCGAATGATGACAACAGCGCTCGTCCCCTCCCTCGATCACCTTAGACAGGCCTATGCCGTTACCTCCCAGGCGACGCAGATCACGCCGCTGCTGGAATCCGCGGCACTGGCCAGAGAAACCGGTGCCGCTCGTGTTTTCATCAAGCCGGAATCGCTGCAATGGGCAGGCTCGTTCAAGGTGCGTGGCGCCTACTGGCGTCTGAAGCAGCTTTCGCCCGATGAAGCCAAGGAAGGCGTCGTCGCCTACTCCTCCGGCAACTTCGCGCAAGGGCTGGCTGCTGCCGGCCAGGCGCTTGGCATTCCCGTCACCATCGTCATGCCAATCGACGCACCAGCCGCCAAGCGCGACGCAACGGCGGGCTATGGCGCCCGCGTCGTGCTGACCGACCACGGCGAGCGCGCGCGAGAAGAGGTTGCCGCCGCCAAGGCGCGCGAGATCGCCGAGACCGAAGGTCTGGCCCTGCTGCATCCGTTCGACGATCCGGAGATTGTCGCCGGCCAGGCGGGTGCCGGCCTCGAAGCGCTCGACCAGCTTGAGGCCAAGGGTGCCAGCGCCGACGTCTTGTTCTGCTCGGTCGGTGGCGGCGGGTTGATCGGTGGCGTTTCGCTCGCCTTCCACTATCTGTCGCCCGCCACTGAAATCATCGGCGTCGAGCCGGAAGGTTTCAATGGCATGGGCGCGTCGCTGGCGCATGGCAGCATCGAGACCATGCCGATCGGGCCGAAGTCGATCTGCGATGGGCTGATGTCGCGACGGCCGGGCGACGCGCCGTTCGCGGCGGTCAAGACAGCCGGCGTTCGCGGCATCACCGTCGATGATCAATCGGTGCGGCGCGCCATGCGGATCGCCTTCGAGCGCATGAAGCTGGTGCTCGAACCATCGGGCGCGGCATCGCTGGCGGCACTGCTCGGCGGCAAGGTCGATGTGAAGGACAAGACCGTCCTTGTTGTGGCTACCGGCGGCAATGTCTCGCTCGCCGATTTTATGGCGCATATGAACCATGCTTGAAGCGGATTTTGTTATCATCGGCTCCGGTTCGGCCGGCTCGGCCATGGCCTATCGGCTGTCCGAGGACGGCAAGCATTCGGTCATCGTCATCGAGTTCGGCGGCAGTGATATCGGGCCGCTGATCCAGATGCCGTCGGCGCTGTCGATCCCGCTCAACATGAGCCTCTACGACTGGGGCTTTGCCAGCGAGCCGGAGCCGCATCTCGGCGGCCGCGTGCTGGCAACGCCACGCGGCAAGGTGATCGGCGGCTCGTCCTCGATCAACGGCATGGTCTATGTGCGCGGCCATGCGCGCGACTTCGACCATTGGGCCGAAGAGGGTGCGGCCGGCTGGGGGTTTGCCGATGTGCTCCCCTATTTCAAGCGCATGGAGGACTCCGACGGCGGCGAGGATGGCTGGCGCGGTCACGGCGGGCCGCTGCACGTTCAGCGCGGTTCGCGCCGCAATCCGCTCTACGACGCCTTTGTCGAGGCCGGCCGCCAGGCCGGGTTCGAACTGACCGACGACTACAACGGTTCCAAGCAAGAAGGTTTTGGGCCGATGGAGCAAACCATCAGCGGCGGCCGCCGCTGGTCGGCGGCATCGGCCTATCTGAAGCCGGCGCTCGGGCGCAAAAATGTGAGTCTCGTCAAGGGCTTTGCGCGGCGGGTGATCATCGAGAATCAACGCGCCATCGGTGTCGAGATCGAAGCTCACAAACAGGTTCAGGTCGTTAAGGCGCGACGCGAGGTGATCGTCGCCGCATCGTCGATCAACTCACCCAAGATCCTGATGCTTTCGGGCATCGGCCCGGCCGAGCATTTGCGCGAGAACGGCATTCCAGTGCTGGCCGACCGGCCTGGCGTCGGCCGCAATTTGCAGGACCACATGGAGCTTTATATCCAGCAGCAATCCTTGCTGCCGATCACGCTTAATTCGGTGCTCAACCCGTTCTCCAAGGCGCGCATCGGCGCGCAATGGCTGTTTTTCAAGACCGGGCTTGGCGCAACCAACCATTTCGAGGCGGCCGCCTTCGTGCGCTCGCGCGCCGGCGTCGACTACCCCGATATTCAGTACCACTTCATTCCGGCCGCGGTCCGCTATGACGGCAAGGCAGCGGCCAAATCGCACGGCTTCCAGGCGCATGTCGGGCCGATGCGGTCGAAGTCGCGCGGCTCGGTGACGCTGCGTTCGCCGGACCCGAAATCGAAGCCGGTGATCCGCTTCAATTACATGTCGCATCCCGACGACTGGACGGAGTTCCGCCACTGCATCCGGCTGACGCGCGAAATCTTCGGCCAGTCGGCTTTCGATCCCTATCGTGGCCAGGAAATCTCGCCGGGCAGCCAGGTGCAATCGGACGATGATCTCGACGTCTTCATTCGCGACCACGCCGAGAGCGCTTATCATCCCTGCGGCACCTGCAAGATGGGCCGCGCCGACGACATGATGAGCGTGGTCGATCCGGAGTGCCGGGTCATCGGTGTCGACGGCTTGCGGGTCGCCGATTCCTCGATCTTCCCGCGTGTCACCAATGGTAACCTCAACGCGCCGTCGATCATGACCGGCGAGAAGGCTTCCGACCACATCCTTGGCCGCACGCCGCTGGCGCCGTCCAACCAGGAACCATGGATCAATCCGCGCTGGCAGGCGTCGGACAGATAGAGCATGATCCAACCGACAGATCGAGCTGCCTCGATAGCATGAGCCACCCATTGGGGGGCGCAGACCATTTGGAGACCTCCCATGCGCGCCCAGCCCACGGCATCGCACTATGTCAACGGACGCTACATCGAGGACGAAGGCGGCGCGCCGCTGCCGGTCATCTATCCGGCGACCGGTGAGACCATCGCCATGCTGCGCTCGGCGACGCCGAACGTGCTGGAACTCGCCGTCGAGGCAGCGCGGGCAGCGCAGCCCGCCTGGGCGCGGCTGAAGCCGGTGGAGCGCGGGCGCATCCTGCGCCGCGCGTCCGATATCCTGCGCGCCCGCAACGCCGACCTCGCCCGCATCGAGACCCTGGACACCGGCAAGGCAATCCAGGAGACGCTGGTGGCGGACGCCCCGTCGGCGGCCGACTGCCTCGAATATTTCGGCGGTGCGGTTGCCGCCTACAATGGCGAGTCGGTCGATCTCGGCGGGCCCTTCGCCTACACAAGGCGCGAGGCGCTGGGTGTCTGCGTCGGCATCGGCGCCTGGAACTACCCGATCCAGATCGCCGGCTGGAAATCGGCACCTGCGCTCGCCATGGGCAACGCGATGGTGTTCAAGCCGTCGGAAAACACCCCGCTGTCGGCACTGGCGCTGGCCGAGATCTACAGCGAGGCCGGCCTGCCCGACGGTTTGTTCAACGTCGTGCAGGGCTATGGCGATGTCGGCGCCGGGCTCGTCGGCCACGATGTCGTCGCCAAGGTTTCGGTGACCGGCTCGGTGCCGACCGGCCGCAAGGTGCTGTCGCTCGCCGGCTCGAAGATGAAGCACGCGACGATGGAGCTCGGCGGCAAGTCACCGCTGATCGTCTTCGACGATGCCGATATCGAGAATGCCATTGGCGGCGCCATGCTCGGCAATTTCTATTCGACCGGGCAGATCTGCTCCAACGGTACGCGGGTTTTCGTGCAAAGCGGCATCCACGACCGCTTCGTCGAACGCCTTGTCGAGCGGACGAAGAAAATCCGCATCGGCGACCCACTCGATCCCGAAACCCAGATGGGGCCGCTGGTCTCCAAGGCGCAGCACGACAAGGTGGTCGGCTATATCGAAATCGGCAAGCAGGACGGCGCGACACTCGCTTGCGGCGGCAACGTGCCTTCTTTGCAGGGTTTCCAGGGCGGCTTCTTCGTCGAGCCGACCGTGTTCACCGGCGTCACCGACACGATGCGCATCGCCCGCGAGGAGATATTCGGGCCGGTGATGAGCGTGCTGAAATTCGACGGCGAGGACGAAGTGGTCGACCGCGCCAACGACACCGAATTCGGCCTCGCCGCCGGTGTCTTCACCCGCGACCTGCCGCGCGCCCACCGCGTCATTGCCGAGCTGCAGGCCGGCACCTGCTGGATCAACGCCTACAATCTGACACCCGTGGAAATCCCGTTCGGCGGCTTCAAGCAGTCCGGCATCGGACGCGAGAACTCGCTGGCGGCACTGGCGCTCTATTCGCAGCTGAAGTCGATCTATGTCGAGACCGGCGACGTGGCGAGCCCGTATTGAGCCGATCTACGCGGGTTTTTCAGCTGTGCTGTCCAGATACTGCGTCAGCACACAGACCAGATGATAGAAGATAGCGGCCACACTCGTCGATGCGGTCGATCCACCGGCCGAGCGGCGCCGGGTCTATGTGCCAGCGGAACAGGCGACCAACGCGTGCCTCGATTTCCGGCTTGAGGTCGGCGCCACCCGAACCGTCTAGCGCGGCCGTGACCATTGCGACGGATCCGCGCGCCGGCAGCCCCAGCCCGACATCAGCGCCCGCTTGAACGACAGCAAGTTGGAGCGGAGGTCATGCCCGGTGACGATATCGGGTCCTGCGCCGGGACGGCGAATCAGCGTGCCAAGCCCCATGCCGAGTGGCCGGGCCCGATCAGATTGAGCTCCGGTGGTAGCGTGGAGCGGGATGGCCGAACCACCAGCGCGCAACGTATTCGCGAAAGCCGGGCGCCTTGATCAGCGCTTCGGTCTCGAATTCGAAACTGTTGGGCCAGGCGTCGCCAACGATCCTGAAGGGCAAGACCGGAAATTCCAAGAGGCGGAAAAGTACTGATATCGGGGCCCGCGGCTTAGGACGCAAGGCTTTAAGCCACGTTTATCGCGGACCGAAATCCGAGCTTTGCGGAAATGCCCGACGAAAGAGATGAAATGCGACAGAAGTGCTGCCATTGCCGCTTGCAGGAACGAGGTGTGGCGGTTATAAGCCCGCGGTCTGGTCACGGAGTGTAGCGCAGCCTGGTAGCGCACCTCGTTCGGGACGAGGGGGTCGCAGGTTCAAATCCTGCCACTCCGACCAGAAAAAACAGATACTTAGGTATTTGTTTCTCCCGATACCCCACAGCGCGAGACCTGCCGGCGCTCTGAGTTCTGCCGGCCTGGCGACGTGTGCCACCCGATCGGGGTCGTGCTTCGCCAACGAAGGCTGTGAAGGTGCGCCGGTCCAGAGTGTCGGGGGCGTTGAGGCGTCAGCTAGAAGCGATAACGAACCCCAACAGTATTCGCGTTGGAACCCTCTCCCATATTTCCAAACGTACCACCGGCGCCGGATCTGTGGTGGAGTTGATAGACAAGCTCGACATTGGGAGCTTGCCTTAACCTGAAGGAAAGCTCCGCGCCGATGAAACCAAGCAAAGACGCGTCGCCATCGTAATAGATTTCGCGTTCGCGTTCGATCTCGGTGGTGCCCGTGACCGCACTCAAACCGGCCGTCACTGCGGGCGCAATCGCCAGATCGCCGATGACAAGGCCCTGGTGACGAACCCTAACCCCGGCCCAAACTTCTCCTGACGTGTCGTCGTCCTCGCCAAATCTTACGGCAGCCCCGGTCACACCGCCAAGAACGAAACCAGCGCCCATATCGACGAAGTCGCGGCCGTAGGCAGCGCCGATTATGTAGTTATTCGTATAGTCGGCGCCGAATACGTTGATTGTGTTCCCAAATGATCCGGCCGCAAAAACGCCGCCAAAAAAATACACGTCGTTCTTCGCCGGTTGACCGACGGTGAAAGGATCTTCGGTAGCAATATAGATGAAGGGAGAATTGTCGGCGAGAGCGGAAGTGATGGAACAGGTCAGGACCAGTGCAGCCACAGCCGCTCGCACCCCGCGCATTCGCAAGCTCCGAATCAATCCTCAGTCGATCATCTTTCTTCCGGTATTTCACGGGAAGAAGCAAGTTCCCTGATCCAGGAATTGGATGGAGCTCTACCCATTGTTTGGGCAAGCCTTTCTTTCCGAAATGCAGGTCAGCTCACCAAATCGGATTCCCCTTTTGCCAGCGCCACCTAAGGGATCTGGTCAGATGAAAAACGCGCATCTTGCTCCGACGCAGGGCTTTAGCCCGTCGGACCAGCCTCATGGCAAAACCCCAGTTGAACTCCAGGCCGTACTCTTCCGGCCCCAGCAAAAGTCCCGCCGGGCCCTTGACCGCCAGAAATGAGTTCCCAAGTGGGTTACCAACCCGCTGGTCCGGGCCCCTCTGGTGAGAGCCTCGGCACTCTTACGATGTCGGACCGATTTTCTGACAGCCGTGCTGACAGGGGATTGCCCTTGAGTTTCTCATTCTTGTTCATCGAATGGCTCGGGACACCGCTCTGGATGTGGTCGAGCTTTTTTGTCCTCGTTATCGCTATTCTGTCATTCGACCTTGGAATTCTTCACAGGCAGGACAAGGAAATTGGCGTCCGCGAAAGCGTGATGCTTTCTGCCCTCTATGTCGCGCTCGGGCTCGCCTTCGGTGGCTGGGTATGGTGGTATCTCGGCGCCGACGCCGGCCTCGCCTATCTGACAGGCTTCGTCGTCGAAAAGACGCTGGCGCTCGACAACATCTTCGTAATTGCCCTGATATTCTCATTCTTTGCTGTGCCGCGCATCTACCAACACCGGGTGCTCTTCTGGGGCGTCCTCGGCGTCATGGTGCTGCGTGCCATTATGATCGGTGTCGGCGCGATGCTGGTCGCCGAGTTCGCTTGGGTTCTTTATATCTTCGCCGCGTTCCTGATCATCACCGGCATCAAGATGCTGATCGTCAAGGAGGCAGAACCCGACCTGTCCAAGAACGTCCTCTTCCGCTTCATGCGCAATCGCTTTAGGGTCACCGAAGAGCACCACGGACAGCGGTTTTTCGTCAAAAAGACAAATCCCGGAACAGGCCAGGCGAGTTGGTTCATCACCCCGCTCTTCATGGCCCTGGTGATGGTCGAGGTGGCCGACGTCATCTTCGCCGTGGATTCCGTCCCTGCCATTTTCGCGATCACGACAGACCCATTCATCGTCTACACCTCGAACGTCTTTGCGATCCTCGGCCTTCGCGCCCTCTATTTCGCGCTTGCGGCGATGATCCACCGCTTCCGTTATCTGAAGCCCGCGCTCGCTATCGTCCTGGTCTTCATCGGCTCGAAGATCTTCGTCGCCGATCTCCTTGGCCTTGAAAAGTTCCCGGCCGCCTTCTCGCTCGGCATTACGTTTGCGATCATCGCCGCCGGCGTGGTCTGGAGTCTTCTCAAGACCAGGGATCAGCAGCGGCGGTCCGCGTGAACGGGGGAGTCGACCCTGTCCGTCGGTCGACGCAACGACGAGGAGGTACAGACCGGCGCCGTTCTTGCTCCGGATGCGGCTGACCGCCATGACCCCTCCAGGAGGTCAAAGGACGGCAAGGTCGTGGACTGGTTGGAACATGTCAGCGACGCCGACGACGGCCCTTGGCCTCCTTCACTCGAAAGGAACCAAAATGCTCGGTCGCGGATGGAAAAGAGAGTTCGCTCACCAGGATTACTACCCGGCGAGCGAACCCTATCGGCTGCAGGAAGGGACGTAGCTGCGCCGATGTGCAAATCTTCATGGGTCATCTCCTGGACGATCAGCCAAGGGCTAGTCCAATAGCCATCAAGGTGATGGCCATCGCGAAGACTGGTGCGAGCAACCAGCGCGCCTGGCCAACGCTCTTCTCCATCGGTTTCCTCCCACAACTTGCAGCGGACAACGACCGCAAACAGCGGCCGTTCCGGGCTACGCCCTTGGTAAGACCATTGCCTTTTGCGATCAGACTTAAGTCCCCTGCTCCGCCCGACCGAAGCCCAGCCCCGGGAACGTTTGCACCTGCCCCAAGTTCGAGTGATTGGCGCAGACGATGTTGTGCTGCGTCGGTTTGCAAAGGAGGAATTCATGAAAATGCATCTTACCACCGCGGCGGCGGCGCTTCTGTTGCTTGCAGGTATCGGAGCAGCCGCAGCCGAGGACATCATCCTCCAGCCCGAGCAGGAAACAGTCATCCGTGAATATGTGAAGAAGCAGCCCCTCGCTTCGGTGAAACTTCCCGGTGTGGAACTCAATGTTGGAACAGCGCTGCCCGAAACGGTCGAGCTTCACGAAGTCCCCAACGTCAAATACCGCTACACAGTGATCGACAACCGAACAGTTGTCGTGGATCCGGGTACCCACAAGATCATCAAGATCATCGACTGAACCAGCCGCTGTCGGCTGAAGCCCGCCGCCCTTTGGGGCCACGGGCTTCGCAGCAAAACGGATGCAGATCGCTATGAACTGTGAGACTGAAATATCCCAAGCGCTGGGGGTGCGCGTGGCTGACCTCAAGGCCAAGATGCAAGAGGCCCGCATCACCAAGGGCGAAATGAAGACCTTCCAGAAAGTCGCGGCCATGATGGAGGACCGCGAGGGGCGAATTCAGGGCGACGACCTGATCGCCGCGTCTTTCGTCTCCGATCTGAACAGCCAAAAACCCGAGTAGCCATGGCGACAATCAGCAGACTTTTTGATTCGCCTGCCGAAGCTGCCCGGGTCGCAGGCGACCTTATGGGAGCTGGAATTCCTCGGGTGGAGATCGCCATCATTGGACCTTACCGGGACGAAGCGGGATTTCTATGGGCGCTCGCTCTGGGATCAATCGCTGGCGCTGGCGCTGGCGGGTTGGCCTGGTTGAGCGGCATTGCCGTTCACGCCATCAATCCTCTTGCCGCGGGCCTATCGGCGACAGCGATGGCAGGCGCTGTCTTTGGCGGCCTTGCCGGCGGCCTGCTCGGCACATTTACCACGAGTTCCGCAAAGACGAATGATGCGAGCATCGCTGAGGGCATCATTTTGGTGACGGCGCATGTCGATGAAAACGAGATCGATGCCGCTCAGGCGGTGCTCGGGGACGAATCGGCGAAGTTCGTTGCCGAAGCAGCGTGAGAGTTCGCAGGGAAGTTGAACGAATGGCCCGACAATTTGGAGGGCGGGCACGGTGCGGCGGCTGGCTTACCGCTATCAGCTGCCGAAGTTTGCACGTCGACCAGGCGATCCGAACGAAGCCGCTGAACATCCCTTTCCAGGTCGGAGACAACCAAAATGCGAAAGCGCGCCGCGGCGAAACTTTGACGAAAATGGCCGTCAGCGCTAGGTACTTCGATGCGGTATGACGGGCTCTATGTAACGGCAAGCCGGATGCGACATGAATTCGAATTCAACCACAGCCTCGCCACCGGCCCTGACGATTGCGCTGTTTCTTGTCGTCGGCTGTTCATCGATCGGCAGAACCGCCGATCCGGCGAAATACGACTCGATGTCATGCACCGAGCTCAACAGCGCGTTGGGAGGCATCGCCCGCGACATCTCGCGAACCGCAATTACCCGCGGCAAAGTCGCGAACACCAACGTTCCGCGCTGGCTGCCGGGCGGCTCGCGTGTAAAAGCCGCGGTCGCCGACCGTGAAACGGCCAGGATCGCCCGGCTGAAACAGCAGCAAGACGCCCTAGTCGCGGTTCGGGCAAACAAGTGCCCGAGGTCAACGGACTGAGTGAACAGCCGTGTCTGGTGTTTTGCGCCTTTTGGTGGCTACGGTCTCAGGCGCTCAACCGAAACCGTGTGACGTCGATGGCCGCGGCCATCAGCGTCTGGGTGTAGACGTGCTGCGGGTTGCTGAAAATCGCCTCGGTCGGCCCTTCCTCGACGATCTTGCCCTGTTTCATGACGATGATGTAGTCGGCCATGGCGCGCACGACTGACAGATCGTGGCTGATGAAGAGGTAGGACAGCTCGTGGTCGGCCTGCAGCTTGCGCAGCAGTTCGACGATCTGTTTCTGCACCGAGCGGTCGAGTGCCGAGGTTGGTTCGTCCAGAACCACCAGCTTGGGCTTCAGGATCATGGCCCGGGCAATGGCGATGCGCTGCCGCTGGCCGCCGGAGAATTCGTGCGGGTAGCGGTTGCGGGCATTGGGATCGAGGCCGACCTCGCGCAAGGCCTCGACCGCGCGCTGGTCGCGTTGCTTGCCCGAAAGGTTCGGCTCATGCACCAGAAGCCCTTCGGTGACGACCTGGCCGACGGTCATGCGCGGCGATAGTGAACCGAACGGATCCTGGAAGACGAGCTGCATTTGGCGCCGCAGCGGCCGCATCGCCTGTCGGTCGGCAGTGGAAATGTCGCGATCGCCGAAACGGATGATGCCGTCGCTCGGTAATAGTCGCAGCAAGGCGCGGCCGAGCGTCGATTTGCCCGAGCCGGATTCACCGACGATGCCGATGGTCTGGTTGCGCTGCAGCCGGATCGAGATGTGATCGACCGCACGTAGCATCAGCGGCTCGCCAGCAAGAAACCCGCCGCCGATCCTGAACGTCACTTCGACATTCCTGCCTTCGAGCAGCACCGGGGCGTTGGCGGGCGGCGGCGCCTTGTGGCCGGTCGGCTCGGCTGCCAGCAGCATTTTCGTATAGGCATGCTGCGGGTTGACGAAGATGGCTTCAGCCTCCCCCTCCTCCACAACTTCGCCCTGGCGCATGACATAGACACGGTCGGCAAAGCGACGGACGATGCCAAGATCGTGGGTGATGAAGACGATCGCCATGCCGAGCTTGCGCTGCAATTCGGCCAAGAGCATCAGGATTTGCGCCTGGATGGTTACGTCGAGCGCCGTCGTCGGCTCGTCGGCGATCAGGATGTCGGGATCGTTGGCGAGCGCCATGGCAATCATCACGCGCTGGCGCTGGCCGCCAGACATTTCGTGCGGATAGGACTTCATCCGCCGCTCGGGATCGGGAATATGCACTAGCCGCAGCAGCTTGAGCGCCTCTTCGCGCGCCTCGGCGACATTCAAGCCGCGATGCCGGCGGATCGGCTCGATCAGCTGATTGCCGATCGAATAGAGAGGATCGAGCGACGTCATCGGCTCCTGAAAGATCATGCTGATCTTCCGGCCACGGACCTTGTTGAGCTCGGATTTGCTCAGAGCCAGAAGGTTGCGGCCGCGATAGTCGACGCTGCCTGTCGCTTCGCCATTCGATGCCAGCAGGCTCATCGCCGCCATCATCGTCTGGCTCTTGCCGGAGCCGGACTCACCGACGACGGCAACGGTTTCGCCCGCGTTGACATGTATGTTGATGCCCTTGACCGCCTCGACCGCGCCGTCGAGCGTGCGGAAGCGGACGCGCAGGTCCTTGACGCTGAGGATCGTTTCGGAAGCAGCCATCTCAGTGATCCCCATCTCTATCGATCCACATCTTAGCGATCCCCATCTTAGCGATCCCTGGGGTCGAGCGCGTCGCGAAGGCCGTCGCCGACGAAGTTCAAGGCGAACAGCGTCGAGACGAGGAAGAAGGCGGGAAACAGGAGCAGCCAGTTGGCGGTGCCGATGTTCTTGGCGCCGACCGAGATCAGTACGCCCCAGCTGGTCATCGGCTCCTGCACACCGAGCCCCAGGAACGACAGGAAGCTCTCCAGGATGATGACCTGCGGCACCAGCAGCGTCATGTAGATCACGACGGGCCCGAGCAGGTTGGGGATGACGTGGCGCAGGAGGATGCCGCGCTGGCCGACACCCATGGCCTCCGCCGCCTGGACATATTCCTGCCGGCGGATCGACAGTGCCTGGCCGCGCACGATGCGCGCCATGTCGAGCCACAGCACTGCGCCGACCGCCAGGAACATCAGCACGAAATTGCGGCCGAAGAACACCACCAGCATGATGACGAAGAAGATGAAGGGCAAGGAATAGAGCACGTCGACGATGCGCATCATCACCTCGTCGACCTTGCCGCCGGCAAAGCCGGCAGCGGCGCCGTAGACCACGCCGATGACCACCGCCACGATGCCGGCGAGCAGGCCGATGGCCAGAGATATGCGCCCGGCCATCAGCGTGCGGGACAACAGATCGCGGCCGGTGTTGTCGGTACCGAACAGGAAGTATTGCTGCTTGATCGAGGCGCTCATCGTCACTTCGAGGCCGTCAGGCGACTTGCTTTCGATCTTGGTGCCGTCAAAGGCATCGGAGCGATCGAGATAGCGGATGTTGCGGTCGTCGATCGGCTTGGTCGACTTGACGGTAACGAAGACCTGGTTGCCCTCCTGCCGCCACTCCTTGAGGTCGACCCGCATGCGCTTGATCGCTTCGGTGAGCGCCGTCTCGATCGTGTCGGCCTTCGGATAGGCCGAAAGGCTTGGCGGCGTGCGCACATAATCACCATAGATGGTCGTGTATTGATGCGGCACGAGCGAGGGGCCGACCACGCTGACGACCGCGATCAAAGCAAGATAATAGAGGCTGAACATGGCGGCGCGATTGGCCTTGAGGCGCGCCCAGGCATCCCCCCAGAGCGAGCGGCCGATGACGGCGGGAGCCGTGGCTGCGATGTCAGTCATAGCGCACCCTCGGGTCGACGACCGCGTACATGACGTCGACGATAAGGTTGAAAACGATGGTGAAGATGGCGATCACCACCACCGTTCCCATCACCAGCGTATAATCGCGGTTAAGCGCGGCATCGACGAAATAGCGGCCGACACCGGGAATGGAGAAGATCGTCTCGACGATGACCGAACCGGTCAGCAGAGCCGCGGCCGCCGGGCCGGTGAAGGAGACGATCGGCAGGATGGCGCCACGTAGCGCGTGCTTGACCACCACCGACCAATCGGAGAGGCCGAGCGCGCGTGCCGTGCGGATGTGATGGGATCGCAGCGATTCGATCATCGAGCCACGCATCAGTCGGGCGACGATGGCGATCTGCGGCAGAGCGAGCGTCAGCACCGGGCCGACCTTGTTGATGAAAGCGCCATCGCCCCATCCACCGATCGGCAGCAGTTTCCAGGTCAGCCCGAACAGAAGCTGGATCACCGGCGCGATGACGAAGGTGGGAATCGTGCTGCCGGCGGTCGCCAGCGCGATCACCATGTAGTCGCCAAGCTTGTTCTGGTTGAGCGCGGCAATGGTGCCGAGCACGGAACCGAGCAGAAGCGCCAGGACGAGTGCCGACGCGCCGAGCTGGACCGAAATAGGCAGTCCCTTGGCGAAGAGTTCGGTGACGGTGAAATCCGGCATGTTGTAGCTCGGCCCGAAATTGCCGCGCAAAAGATTGCCGAGATAGTGGACAAATTGCAGCCAGAGCGGGTCGTTGAGACCGAACTGAGCTTCGAGATTGGCTCTGATCTCAGGGCTCAGCCCCCGCTCCTGGTTGAACGGGCCGCCTGGCGCGACGCGCATCAGGAAAAACGCCATTGTCACGATGACGAACAGCGTCGGAATGGCGGTCAGAAGCCGCCTTAATACATATCGCAGCATCGGTGCCCCGCTTGATCCAGAGCAGTATGCGTCCAACTGGACGATTATGCTCTAGCGTTCAAATCTTCGCACCGACATTGTCGAAAATCGATCCGGTTCCCGGGCCGATGCGATGGCAAACCAGCACCGCCGCGCATGAGTTGCGCGGCGGCCCAGCCAAGGGATCAGTCCTTGCTGATGAAGCGGGACGGATGGATGTCCATCACATTGTCGTCGAAACCATGCAGCTTCGAAGAAACGATGTCATGGTAGCTGTAGTAGAGAAGCGGGATCTCGCCGACATCATCGATGAGGATGCGCTCGGCCTCGGCGAGTTCCTTCATGCGCAGTTCGGGTTTGCCGCCGGCGGCGGCCGCCTTGTCCATCGCCGCTTCGTATTTCGGGCTGTTATAGTTCGAATAGTTGTTGCCGCTGGCCTTGCGCGAGATGCCGAGGAAGGTTTCCGGGTCCTTGTAATCTGCGATCCAGGCGGCACGCGCCACATCGTAGTCGCCCTTCTGCTCGAGGAACGAGTAGTGGGTCTTGGTGTCGGTGTTGAGCAGCGTGATCTCGACGCCAAGCGGCTTCAATTGTTCCTGGATGGCGACAGCGGTGTTCTTGTGGTTTTCCGAGGTGTTGTAGCGGATCTCCATCTTCAACGGATGCTCGGGTGTATAGCCGAGCTTCTCGAGGATCTTCTTGGCAGCGTCTTCGCGGTCGATCTGCGGCATGTCGGCATATTTGGCCAGTGCCGGCGTGTAGCCTTCGATGCCCGGAGGTACCATCGAATAGCCGGGCAGCATCGAGTTCTGCCAGACTTTTTCGGCGAGAAAGTCGCGATCGATCGCCATCGAGATGGCATTGCGCAGTTCGACATTATCCCACGGCGCCTTGTCGGTCTTGATCGCATAATAGTAGGTGCCGAGATATGGCCCGACGCGGACCTGGTCGCCGAATTTGGTCTTGAGGTCGGCGAGCTGTTCGGTCGGCAGGTCACCGTAACTGTCGAGTTCACCGGCCTCGAAGCGCTTCATCGCCGACGAGCGGTCCTCGGTCGGGATATAGTTGACCACGTCGACCTTGACGGTCGCCGCGTCCCAGAATTTCGGATTCTTGACCAGCTTCAGATGGTCGTTGGGAATCCACTCCGCCGCGGTATAAGCCCCGTTGGAGACAAGCTTGCCTGCCTTGATCCAGTCGGCGCCAAGCTTTTCGATGGACGCCTTGTTAACCGGATAGGTCGCCTGGTGGGTCAGCATCTCCAGGAAGTAAGGTGTCGGCGCCTTCAGCGTGACTTCGAGGGTATTCGCGTCAAGCGCCTTGACGCCCATGTCCTCCGGCTTGCCCTTCTTGGTGTTGACTTCCTCGGCGTTCTTCACGGGATAGAGCATGGAAGCGTATTCGGCAGCGGTGGCTGGATCTTCCAGCCGACGGAACGAATAAACGAAGTCGTCGGCCGTCACCGGGCTGCCGTCCGACCAGAGGCCGTTCTTGCGCAGCTTGAAGGTGTAGACTGTGCCGTCGTCGGACACCGTCCAGCTTTCGGCGGCGCCCGGAATGAGGTTCGTCTTCTGGTCGTGCATGACGAGGCCCTGGAACAGGTCGCGTATGATATCGGCTTCATAGACCGTCGACGTCTTGTGCGGATCGAGCGTCTCCGCTTCGGCGGCGGATCCGCGGTTGTAGACGGTCTCGGCGAAAGCGGGCGTGTAGAACGTGCCGGCTGCCACCGCCATGGTCGTGGCGAACACAGTCGCCCTCAGCATGTTTTTCAGCATGAAGTTCTCCCTGTCGGCGCTGCCCGTCGGCGCGCCTTTACGTGTTGACGCCCCGGAGCCGATATCTGACTCCTTCGAGCGCGCCACCGGTTCCCTCCGATGGCTGGTGGCAGGAGACTAGACAGGAGGTAAGCTCTTTTCAACTGAGTACTGATTGACCCTAAGTCAACAATGAGAAGAAAGAAGCCATCGCTAAATTAGAACATGCCTTCAATCGCTCACACCGCCAGGTTGCACCTGAGGTTTCCGCTTTTTGCATGCGAACTTTGGCATGTTCAGCGACATGGTTCGCCGTCTCATTCTCATGGCCAGAAGCCGCCGATTCCGGATAAGTAATTCGGGAACTTCGGCGGTTGAGTTCGCCCTGCTCTCACCGATCTTCATCCTCATCCTGCTTGGAATGGTTGCGTACGGCATATATTTCGGTGCGGCCAACTCGATCCAGCAAATCGCGGCGGACGCCGCACGGACAGCCATTGCTGGGATGAACCAGACCGAACGGCAAACGCTCGTGGCCAGCTTCGTCACCAACAATGCCGGTGGATATCCGTTCGTGGATGCGAACAAGCTAACCTATCAGGCCAATGACAGCACAGCCGACGGCAGCCAGTTCGTGGTTTCCATCCACTACGATGCACGCAACCTGCCGATATGGAATCTCTTCCCTGGCATCGCGATGCCAGGGACCACGATCACGCGCCAGTCAACCATACGGGTCGGAGGTATCTGAGTGTTGCCGCATGCGCGCAAGGAGATCGGCCGGCTGGCGCGGTTGATACTGAGTGACAGAAAGGCGAATTTTGCCGTGATGACCGCGCTCATGGCGCCGGTCGGGCTTGCTCTGGCTGCCGTCGCCATCGACGAAGCCTCGATCTACACCGAGCGTCGCGAAGCACAGGCAATGGTGGACTTGGCCGCGATCACCGCCGCCTCGAACATCACAAAGATCGACACCGCAGTTGTGACCACGCTGACCGACAACGGCATGCCGGGGGTTGTCGTTCAAGGCTCCGGACAGACGATCGCACCGGCCGTCGGCAAAACCGTCGTTTCGGTCACACCGGGACGATACGCGGCATCCGGTGCTAACGTAAGCCAGCGCTTCCAGGCCAACTTGACACCCTACAATGCCGTCCGCGTAACCCTGAAGAAGATCCCGGCCCGCTATTTCGCGAGTTCGCTGATCCCCACTCCGGTCATCGGCACCGAGGCGACGGCCAGCATGACACCGCTGGCAACGTTCTCGGTAGGGTCGAGGCTGGCCAGCGTCGATGGCGGCATCCTCAACGCGCTTCTGAGCGGACTTCTCGGCGGCAACATTTCGCTCAGCGTCATGGACTACAACGGGTTGATCTCGGCCGATGTCAGCGTCCTCTCCTTCATCAGTGCCCTTGCCACGCAAGCGAACGTGACCGGCGGTACCTATTCGGATGTGCTGGCCTCCAAGGCGACCGTCGGCCAGATCGCTACCGCCATGGCCAATGTGCCTGGAGTTGGCAATACGGCCAAGGTCGCCCTGCAGACGATCGCGTCCAAGTCGACCAGCACGGTCAAGATCCCGCTCAGCAGCCTTGTCGACCTCGGCTCCGTGGGCAGCGTGGGGTTGGGACAAACCCCGACAGGCCTAGGGGTCGATGCAAGCGCCATGGGAATGCTGACTGCCGCCGCAGTGCTGGCTAACGGCACCAACCAGGCTCAGGTCAATCTCGGAGCCACGGTACCGGGGCTTCTTTCCACCAAGCTTACCATTGCGATCGGCGAGCCGGCACAATTTTCGCCATGGCTCGCGGTCGGAGGAATCGGGACCACGGTGCGCACGGCCCAGACGCGTATCAAGCTGGTGGCCAGCGTCGGGGTCGGCACACCTGGTCTCGGCGGCGGCGTCAGTCTGCTGGCCGTGAACCTGCCGCTCAATGTGGAAGTCGCCTATGCCGAAGCGAAACTGACCGACATCACTTGTCCGACGGGGCCGTCCAGCATCAAGGTTTCCATCGCGGCGCACCCAGGCATTGCCGCGCTGCACCTGGCCAACAGCAACACTTCAGGCTTTGGCGACTTCAGCCAACCGCAGACATTCACCGACGCGGAAATCGCGGATGCGAACCTCAAGCTGCTGCTGACCAACATTCCGCTGATACAGATGATGGGCTCCGCCGCCACAGCGATCACCAACAACAACCCGACAACACTGACCTTCGATGCGACCGACATCGCCAACAAGACGATCAAGACCGTTTCGACGCGCAACATTACACAATCGCTCACCACGTCTCTGGTCAGCAACCTGTCGCTTTCGGTCAATGCGCTTGGCCTGGGGATCGACCTGACAGCCCTGACCGGAGCGGTCAAGCCGGCGGTGGTGACGGCGCTGAACGGTGTAACAGCGCCCGTCGACGACTTGCTCTACAATGTGCTCTCAGCGCTGGGTGTCGGCGTCGGCGAGGCCGATGTGAGGGTTACAGGCGCGACCTGCGGACGCTCGGTACTCGTCCAGTAAGGACGGACGTCAATCGAGGCGGCCAAGAAAATATCCGAGCGCAGGCAACTGGAGCCCGGTCTCCTCGACGGCAGCTGCATCGCCGGCAAGCTTTGCGACCGCTCCGATATCAGGCGGCAAGGGCCAATTCGCCGGCTCCCCAGTGAAATTGAAGACACAGATCAGTCTCTCGCCGCCGCCTTCGCGGATGAAGGCGAGCACGTCACCCTCAGCGTCAATGAAGCGGATCGAGCCTGTTACCAGCGCCTCATGCTCCCTGCGCAACGCCAGGGCGGCCCGATAGGACGTGAGCACCGATGTGGCGTCTGCATTCTGCACGTCGACCGCTCGGGCGCGATGGCTGGCCGGTATGGGCAGCCACGGCTTGGCCGTCGAGAAGCCCGCATTGTCGGCGCCGGCCTCCCAGACCATCGGCGTGCGACATCCATCCCTGCCCTTGATGCCCGGCCAGAAGCGGATGCCGACGGGATCGCGCAGATCCTCATAAGCAAGCTCCGCCTCCTCCAGGCCGAGTTCCTCGCCCTGGTAGAGGCAGATCGAGCCGCGCAGGCACGACAGCAGCATGATCGAGAATCTTGCGACCGCGTCGGGATCGCTGCCCGGCCTTGTCCAGCGGCTGACATGGCGCACCACGTCATGGTTGGAGAACGCCCAGCAGACCCAGCCATCGGAAACGGCCGCCTCGAAGGCTTCGACGCAGCCACGCACATGCGCCGCCGAGAACTGCGGCCCCAGCAGGTCGAAAGTGTAGCACATATGCAGCTTGTCGCCGCCTGAGGTGTAGGCGGCGAGCGTCTGCAGGGAGCGGCCCTCGTCGCCGATCTCGCCGACGGCGGCGCGGTCGTCATATTCGTCGAGCAGCGCCCTGAAGCGCCTGAGGAACGCCAGGTTTTCCGGCTGCGTCTTGTCGAACAGGTGCTCCTGGTAGAGGTAGGTGTTGGTCTCGCTGTTGGTGCCGGCGACGCTCGACGCCAGGGGCGGATTGCTGCGCAGCCAGCGGTCATGGACATAGTAGTTGACCGTATCCAACCGGAAGCCGTCGACGTCGCGCTCCAGCCAGAACCGCACCGTTTCCAGAAGCGCATCCTGAACCTCCGGATTGTGGAAATTCAGGTCCGGCTGCGAGGCGAGGAAATTGTGCATGTAATATTGCCGGCGGGTCGAATCCCATTCCCAGGCCGGGCCACCGAAAACAGAGAGCCAGTTGTTGGGCGCGCCGCCATCAGGCTTGGCGTCGGCCCAGACATACCAGTCGGCCTTGGGATTATCGCGGCTGGCGCGGCTTTCGACGAACCAGTCGTGTTTGTCGGATGAATGCGACAGCACCTGGTCGATGACGATCTTCAGGCCGAGACGATGCGCCTCGGCAACCAGCGCATCGAAATCCTCAAGCGTGCCGAACATCGGATCGACATCGCAGTAGTTCGACACGTCGTAGCCCATATCGGCCATCGGCGACTTGAAGAAGGGCGACAGCCAGACAGCATCGACACCAAGCGAGGCGGCATGAGCGAGCCTCGACGTAATGCCTGCGAGATCGCCGCTGCCGTCGCCGGTCGTGTCCTGGAACGAGCGCGGATAGATCTGGTAGATGACGCAGCCGCGCCACCATCCGGCCTTGTCAGCTGACGCCATTGCGCTTCTCCCTTGTGCCGGCCTGCGCTTGTTCGATCATGAAGATCACCGTCCGCCCCGATACCGGCCGCGAGATGTCAGCTGCCTCGACGGCGGCGGTCCAGAAAAACCCTTCACGCTCAGGCAGGGTGACCATGCAGGCCCGACGATCGCCGTTGATGATGACGGCAAGGCGACCCTCGCCATCGATGGCGCCACCCAGGATCATGACAAGACGGTGCCGCTGCGGATCCTGCCAGCTCTGTTCATTGAGCGGCACGCCTGTCTCGGTCAGCCAGGCGACGTCCGGCATCTCCGAGCCTGCCGGCGACCGGCCAGTGAGGAAGCCTGTATCGGAAAGCACTGATGTCGCGCGGCGCAACGTCGAGAGCAGCGCCGTGTAGCGCTCAAGAGCCTGGTCGCGGCCGGCCCAGTCGAGCCAGGTGATCTCGTTATCCTGCGCATAGGCGTTGTTGTTGCCCCGCTGGGTGCGGCCGAATTCGTCGCCCGCCGTCAGCATGATGGTGCCGCGCGAGGCAAACAGCGTGGCGAGCAGCGCGCGCTGGTCGTTCAGGCGAGCTGCTGCCACGGCGGGGTCGTCCACATCCCCTTCGACGCCGTTGTTCCAGGACAGGTTCTCGTTGTGGCCGTCGCGATTCTGCTCGCCATTGGCCTCGTTGTGCTTGCGCTCGTAGCGTACGATGTCGGCGAGCGTCATGCCGTCATGGGCGGCGATGAAATTGACCGTGCGGCTGACGTTTTGTCCCTTCGCGGCAAACACATCGGACGAACCGGCCAGCCGGGTCGCCAGCGCGCCGACCATGCCGGCGTCGCCGCGCCAGAAGCGCCTGACATCGTCGCGGTACTTGTCGTTCCATTCAAGGAAGGAAGGCGGAAAATTGCCGAGCTGGTAGCCATCCGGGCCGATATCCCAGGGCTCGGCGATCAATACGCGATCGGCCAGGAGCGCATCTTCGCGCATCGCCTTCAGCAGCGGCGCCTCGGCATCGAATGTTCCTTCGATACGGCCCAGAATGGGCGCCAGGTCGAAGCGGAAACCATCGACGCCGGCAACCCGGGCAAAATGGCGAAGCGTGTCGAGGACCATTTCCCTGACGACCGGATGATCGCAAGCGACGGTGTTGCCGGTGCCGGTGTCGTTGGTCAGCCTGCCGTCAGATGTGTGCCGGTAATAGCCCTGGTTGTCGAAGCCGCGCAGCGACAGCGTGGGCCCGAGCCTGTCGCTCTCGCCGGTATGATTGAAGACGAGATCGAGGATGACGCCGATGCCGGCCCGGCGCAGCACGGCGACGGTGTTTCGCAATTCCATGATGCCGCCCGGCGCCAGGCGTGGATCGAGCGCCATGAACGTGACGGGATTGTAGCCCCAGGCGTTGCGCAGCCCGAGCGACGGCAAATGCCGCTCATCGATCGATGCCGTCACCGGCATCAGTTCGACCGCGCCAACGCCGAGTTTTTTTAGGTGCTCGAATATCGCGGGGTGAGCCAACGCCGCGACCGTACCGCGCAATTTTTCCGGAACGTCTGGGTGCAGCATTGTGAAGGCGCGCACCGGCACTTCGTAGATCAGATCACCGGGCTGAAAGAGCGGCGGCGCAGCCTGCACCGGCTTCGGCAAGGCAACCGCAATCGCCTTCGGCATCAGCGGCGCGGTATAGGCGCCCTCGCCGCGACGCTGGGCCAGCCGCCAGTCATAGGCGTAAGACCTGTCGATCTCGACGGCGTAAGGGTCGGTCAGGAGCTTGGCGGGGTCGAACCACAGCCCGCGCTCCGGCGCGTAGTCGCCATCGGCGCGAAAACCGTAGCGGGTGCCGGGGCCAAGACCCGCAACAAACAGCGCATGGACGCCCTCGCCTTCCGGCCGCAGCTCGAGCCGTTCGAGTTCCCGGTTGCCCTGCTCGTTGAAGATCGAGACCCAGAGCCGTCTGGCGGCCTGCGACCAGGCGGCAAAGCGGATGCCGTCGCGGGTGACGGTAGCGCCGAGCTGGCTCACCAGCGCGTCCTCCACCCTCCCCCTTGTGGGGAGGGTCGCGAACGAAGTGAGCGGGGTGGGGGGCGGCGCAGGAAAAGCGCTTTATGAGCACCCCCATCTCGCTCCGCAACGCGGATCGACCCTCCCCACAAGGGGGAGGGTGAAGCCACCGCCACCCTCAAGTGATCACGCTCGGCTTGTTGCGACCGGTGTGACTCTTGATCCCGGCAATATCATCGGCCGCGGCAATCAGATCGGCAAGTGCGGCCTGCGTGTCGAGATCGTGTCTCGACTTGTCCGGCTCATAGCGCTCGATATAAACGCGCAACGTCGCGCCCGACGTGCCGGTGCCGGACAACCGGAAGACGACGCGCGAACCGCCTTCGAACATAACCCTGATGCCCTGATGCTCGCTGGTCGAACCATCGACCGGATCGTGATAGGCAAAATCGTCGGCACTGGCGACTGTCATGCCTCGCACGCTGGTGCCCGGCAACGCGCCGAGCCTGGCGCGGAGTTCGTCGACCAGCGCGTTGGCACGGTCGCTCTCGACCTCTTCATAGTCATGCCGCGAATAGTAATTGCGGCCGTAGGTTGCCCAGTGCTCGGTGACGATCTGCTTGCAGCTTTCGCCGCGCGCGGCAAGGATGTTGAGCCACAGCAGCACCGCCCACAGACCGTCCTTCTCGCGGACATGGTTGGAGCCGGTGCCGGCACTTTCCTCGCCGCAGATGGTCGCCATGTCGGCGTCGAGCAGATTGCCGAAGAACTTCCAGCCGGTCGGCGTTTCATAGATGCCGATGCCGAGTTTTTCGGCGACGCGATCGGCAGCGCCACTGGTCGGCATCGAGCGGGCGATGCCTTTCAAACCAGCCTTGTAGCCAGGCGCCAGGCGGGCGTTGGCAGCGAGCATGGCGACGGAATCCGACGGGGTGACGAAAATGCCCTTGCCGATGATCAGATTGCGGTCGCCGTCGCCGTCCGAGGCGGCGCCGAAATCCGGTGCGTCCGGCCCCATCATCTCGTCATAGAGGTGTTTGGCATGGACGAGGTTCGGGTCCGGGTGATGGCCGCCGAAATCCGGCAACGGCTTGAAGTTGCGGCAGGTGCCGTTGGGCGCACCCAGCCGGTTTTCCAGGATTTCCTTGGCATAGGGACCGGTCACGGCATGCATGGCGTCGAAGCGCATGCGGAAGCCGGACTTGAACAGTTTGCGCAATGCGTCGAAATCGAACAGGCTTTCCATCAGCTCGGCATAGTCGGCGACCGGATCGATGATCTCGACCGTCATGCCGGCGACCTTGACCGTGCCTGTTGTGTCGATGTCGATCGGATCGATATCGGCGATCTTGAAGCTCGCGATTGCCTTGGTCTTGGCGAAGATCGCGTCGGTCAGCTTTTCCGGCGCCGGGCCGCCATTGCCGGCATTGTACTTGATGCCGAAATCCTCGTGCGGGCCGCCCGGATTGTGGCTGGCCGACAGGATGATGCCGCCAAACGTCTTGTATTTGCGGATGACATGCGAAGCGGCCGGCGTCGACAGGATGCCGCCCTGCCCGACCATCACCTTGCCGAAGCCGTTGGCGGCCGCCATGGCGATTGCCTTCTGGATGACCTCGCGGTTGTAGAAGCGGCCATCGCCGCCGATCACCAGGGTCTTGCCCTTGAAACCATCGAGCGCGTCGAAGATCGACTGGATGAAGTTCTCGGCATAGTGCTCCTGCTGGAACACCGGCACCTTCTTGCGCAGGCCCGACGTGCCGGGCTTCTGATCGGAATAGGGTTTGGTGGGGACGGTCCGTATCATGCTTCAAGAAACCCTTTTCGAAAGCAGCGAGCGATAGAGTTCAAAATATTTTTCCGCGCTCTTGTCCCACGACACATCGGCTTTCATGCCTTGGCGCTGCAACGATTCCCAGACCACCGGACTGGCATGGGCGTCGACCAGGCGGCGGATGGCGTGCAGCAAGGCACCCCCATCGTTGGGCGCGAACTGGAAGCCGGTGGCCACACCGGCTGAAATGGCGGCCTCGTTGGCGTCGATGACTGTATCGGCCAGGCCGCCGGTGCGGGCGACCACCGGAACGCAGCCATAGCGCAGTCCGTAAAGCTGTGTCAGCCCGCAGGGTTCGAAGCGCGAGGGAATGATGATGGCGTCGCAGCCGCCTTGCATGATGTGCGACAGTCCCTCGTCATAGCCGACCACGACCCCGATACGGCCGCGATGCCTGGCGGCCGCGGCAAGTAGTGCGCCTTCAAGACCGGCATCGCCGGAGCCCAGGATCGCCAGGCGCGCGCCAGCCGCAACGATGCCATCGACGGCTGTCGCCAAGATGTCCATGCCTTTTTGCCAGGTCAGGCGGCTGACGACGCAGACGATCGGACTGTCGTCACGCTCAAGGCTGAAGCGATCTTCGACGGCCGCCCTGTTGGGGGCGCGCGCCTTCAGCGTGCTGGCCGTATAGGTGGACACCAGATGCTTGTCGGTTTCGGGATTCCATATCCCGGTGTCGATGCCGTTGACGATGCCATGGAGATCGCTGGAGCGCATGTTGATGAGGCCGTCGAGACCCATGCCGAATTCCGCCGAGCGAATCTCCTGCGCATAGGTTGGACTGACCGTGGTGATTGCCCAGGCCGCCTGCAGGCCGGCTTTGAGGAAGCCGACGCCACCGTAATATTCGACGCCGTCGAGCGCCATCGCCGCCGCCGGCAAGCCGAGCTCGCCGAAGATGCCTGCGCCGAACTGGCCCTGGAAGGCGAGATTGTGGACGGTTAGCATCGAGGGCACGCCGACCGCCCTGCCGTAGCGCATGTAGGCCAGGGCCATCGCAGACTGCCAGTCATGGGCATGGACGATGTCGGGCTGGTAGCCCGAGATGGCGCCACTGGCGATGTCGCCGCCGACCTGGCTCAGCGCCGCGAAGCGCCGCCAATTGTCGGGCCAGTCGACGCCGGTCGCATTGCCATAGGGACCACCGGGACGATCGAACAGATGCGGCGCGTCTAGCACGAACAGCTCGAGCCCGGCGAGTTGGACGGAATGGACGGAGGCCTTGCCACCCTGCAGCAAGGGATATTGCAGAACCGACTTCCTCTTCTTGAAGGCGGCCATGACGGTGGGGAAACCGGGAATGAGCGTGCGCATGGTCACGCCCTTGGTCGCCAGCGCGATGGGCAGCGCGCCGGTCACGTCGGCAAGTCCACCGGTCTTGATCAGCGGGAAAATCTCAGGCGTGACCGACAGAACCTGCATGCACTAGAGCCCTAACTTGTCGATCATGTCCTGAGTGACCAGGCAAATGCCCTTTTCCGAGACCCTAAAGCGCTTGGCATCGAGAACGGGATCCTCGCCGACTACCAGCCCTTCCGGTATCCTAACACCGTGGTCGATGACCACGCGCTTCAACTTTGCGTTCCGGCCGACATGAACGTCAGGCAGCATGACGACTTCTTCCAGCGTCGAATAGGAATTGATGCGCGCACCGGTGAAGATCAGGCTTCGTTTCAGCGAGGCCCCCGAGACGATGCAATCGCCCGATACCAGCGAGGACACGGCCGAACCCCGGCGGCCATCCTCATCATGCACGAACTTTGCCGGCGGCTTCAATTCGGCATAAGTCCAGATCGGCCAGTCGCGGTCGTAGAGATCGAGCTCCGGCGTGATATCGGTCAGGTCGATATTGGCTTCCCAATAGGCGTCGACCGTTCCGACATCGCGCCAATAGGCCTCGTTCTCGGCGGTCGAGCGGACGCAGGACTTGGCGAAGCGGTGGGCAATCGCCTTACCGTGCTGGACGATATACGGGATGATGTCCTTGCCGAAGTCGCGGCTCGAGCCTGGCTCGGCCGCATCACGGCGCAACTGCTCCATCAGGAACTTGGTCTTGAAGACATAGATGCCCATCGAGGCCAGAGCGAATTCCGGCTTGTCGGGAATGCCGGGCGGGTCGGCGGGCTTTTCGACGAAAGCGATGATGTTGTCCTTGCCGTCGACATGCATGACGCCGAAGCCGGTGGCTTCCATGCGCGGCACTTCGAGGCACCCGACGGTGACATCGGCATTGGCGTCGACATGCTGGCGAAGCATCAGTTCGTAGTCCATCTTGTAGATGTGGTCGCCAGCCAGGACCACCATGTATTCGGGGCCGTAGGCCTCGATGATATCGATGTTCTGATAGACTGCGTCGGCCGTACCCTCATACCACTGCGTTTCCGAGACGCGCTGGCTGGCCGGCAGAATGTCGAAACTCTCGTTTCGCTCGGGCCGCAGGAAGTTCCAGCCACGTTGCAGATGGCGGATCAGCGAATGCGCCTTGTACTGGGTGGCGACGCCAAGGCGGCGAATGCCGGAGTTGAGCGCGTTGGAAAGCGCGAAATCGATGATGCGCGTCTTGCCGCCGAAATAGACGGCCGGCTTGGCGCGCCGGTCAGTCAGTTCCTTGAGGCGGCTGCCACGGCCGCCGGCCAATACATAGGCCATGGCATCGCGCGCCAGCGGCTGGGTCCGTTTCAAGTCTGCCATTTTTACCCTCCCAAGTTACTCATCTCGACTTACTCGACCTCGACATGGCTCAGTCGACCACGGGTTCAAGCATGATCGTCGACAGCGGCGGCAAAAGCATCGTCGCAGAGATGCTTCCGCCCTCCGCCCGGGCCTCGACCGTGCCACCATTGCCCTTGCCGGAACCGCCATATTCCGAAGCGTCGGTGTTGATGATTTCGCGCCATTTGCCGGCCGTTGGCAACGGCACGCGATAGTTGTCGCGCGGCACCGGCGTGAAATTGGAAATTACGGCCACCGGGCTGCCCCCCGGTGCGCTGCGTAGCCAGGCGAAAACCGAATTCTGGCTGTCGTCGACGATCAGCCAGGAAAACCCTTCCGGTTCGCAGTCGCGCCCGTGCAGCGCCGGGCGCGAACGGTAAAGATAGTTGAGATCGCGCACCGTCTGCCAGACGCCGCGATGCGGCCGGAATTCGAGCAGGTTCCAGTCGAGCGCGCGCGCTTCGCTCCATTCGCGGCGCTGCGCGAACTCCTGCCCCATGAACAGCAGCTTCTTGCCGGGATAACCCCACATGAAGGCGTAGTAGGCGCGCAAAGTCGCGAATTTCTGCCAGTCGTCGCCGGCCATCTTGGCAAGCAGCGTGCCTTTGCCATGCACGACCTCGTCATGCGAGAGCGGCAGCATGAAGTTCTCCGAGAAGGCGTAGGTCAGGCCGAAGGTGAGATCATTGTGGTGGTGCTTGCGGAAGATCGGCTCCTTGGAGAAGTACTCCAGCGTGTCGTGCATGAAGCCCATGTTCCACTTGAAGCCGAAGCCTAGGCCGCCCTCGTGCACCGGCGCCGAGACCTTCGGCCATGAGGTCGATTCCTCGGCGATGGTCATGACGCCGGGATGGTGGCCATAGACCTCCTTGTTCATCTTCTGCAGGAAGCTGACCGCCTCGAGGTTTTCGCGGCCGCCCTTCTCGTTGGGGATCCATTCGCCGGCCTTGCGCGAATAGTCGAGGTAGAGCATCGAGGCGACCGCATCGACGCGCAAACCGTCGACATGGTATTTTTCGGCCCAGAACAAAGCGTTGTTGACGAGGAAGGACACCACTTCGCGGCGGCCGAAATTATAGATCGCGGTGTTCCAGTCGGGATGAAAACCCTTGCGCGGATCGGCATGCTCATAAAGCGCGGTGCCATCGAAATTGGCCAAGCCATGCGCATCGACCGGGAAATGCGCTGGTACCCAGTCGAGGATCACACCGACGCCGGCGCGGTGGGCGCCATCGACGAAACGGGCAAAGCCGTCCGGGTCGCCGAAGCGGGCCGACGGTGCGTAGAGGCCGGTCGTCTGGTAGCCCCAGGATGGGTCATAGGGGTGTTCGGAGATCGGCATGAATTCGATATGAGTGAAGCCCGTCTCGACGACATAGGGGATCAGCCGGTCGGCCAACTCGTCCCATGACAGGAATGTACCGTCATCGCGAAGCTGCCAGGAACCGGCATGGACCTCATAGATCGAGATCGCTTCGCGCCGGTGGTCGGCATTGCGCCAGAAATTGCGATGCGCCTCATCTCCCCACTCATGCGCCGGTGGCACGGCCACGACCGAAGCGGTGGCCGGCCGCAATTCGGATTTGAAGGCGAACGGGTCCGCCTTCAGCGGCAGCCTGACGCCGTCAGGGCCGATGATCTCGTACTTGTAGGGTCGTCCGGCACCGATGTCGGGTACGAACAGCTCCCAGATGCCGGTGTCGCGGCGATCGCGCATCGTGTGCCGGCGACCGTCCCATTCGTTGAAATCGCCGACCACCGAGACGCGTCGGGCATTGGGAGCCCAGACGGCGAAATGCACGCCGGAAGCGCCTTCGTGGTCGATGACATGGGCGCCGAGCTTGTCGAACAGTCTTAGGTGCGAGCCTTGGGCGATGTAGTAATCGTCCATCGGGCCAAGCACCGGACCGAACGAATAGGGATCGGTCAGCCACCAGTCGCCGCCGGCATTGCGCGCGTGATAGCGCAAGGGCTGGCGCTTCTTGATCGAGAGCTTGCCTTCGAAAAAGCCGCCATCGTCGCGCCTGGACAGCTCACCCGCGATGATGCCGGTCAGCGTGTAGGCGGTGACGAATTCGGCATGTGGGACAAAGCAGCGGCCAAACAGGTTCTTGCCGACCTCATGGACGCCAAGAACTGCGAAGGGGTCACCATGCGTGCCGGCAACAATCGCCGCAACATCGCTGGCTGGCGCCAGTCCGTCCGGCCCGCTTGTCGCAGCGGTCGCGCGCGGCTTCTTCATCAGGCAGTGTCCCTCCCCAGGCACCAAGCGTTTGTTTGGGATGTGAAATCGACGGTCGAATTCACACCCCAGGACCACCTCGTTCGCAGCCTCATGCAATCACATCAGACAGGCACGTTCCAGATTTCTTTCGCATATTGACGGATGGTGCGATCGGAGGAGAACCAGCCGACACGCGCAACGTTGCGGATTGCCCGGGCATACCAGTCGGGACTGTTGCGCCAGACTGCATCGACCTCGCGCTGGGCGGCGGCATAGGCATCGAAATCGGCAGCAACCATGAACCAGTCGCTGTTGTAGAGACCGTCGATAAGGTCGCGGTAACGCTCTGGATCGTCCGGCGAAAAGACACCTGACGAAACAGCCGCAACTGCTTGCGCCAGTTCGGATGATCCTTCGATGACAGCGCGCGGGTTGTAGCCATTGTTTCGCCGCTCTGCGACCTCGGCGGTGGTCAGGCCGAAGATGAAGATATTGTTGTCGCCGACGCACTCCTTGATCTCGACATTGGCGCCGTCGAGCGTGCCGATGGTCAACGCGCCGTTCAGGGCGAACTTCATGTTGCCAGTGCCGGACGCTTCCATGCCGGCGGTCGAGATCTGCTCCGACAAGTCGGCAGCCGGCATCATGATCTCGGCCAGGCTGACATTGTAGTTCGGCACGAACACCACCTTCAGCAAGCCGCGCACCGCCGGGTCGCGGTTGATGACCTTGGCGACGTCGTTGGCGAGTTTGATGATCAGCTTGGCATTGTGATAGCTGGGCGCCGCCTTGCCGCCGAAGAACTTCACGCGCGGCATCCAGTCACGCTCGGGATGCGAGCGGATCTGATCGTAAAGCGCGATCGCCTCGAGGATGTTTAGGAGCTGGCGCTTGTATTCGTGAATGCGCTTGATCTGGATATCGAACAGCGCCGAGGGGTCGACCTTGATGCCGAGACGGTCGGCGACGAGGTTGGCCAGCCGCGCCTTGTTGGCGCGCTTGACGGCGGCGAACCTGTCGCGAAACGCGGCGTCGCCGGCGAAGCCATCAAGATCCTTGATAGCGTCGATGTCGTCGAGAAAGCGATCGCCGATCGCCTCGCGGGCGAGCGACGTCAGGCCGGGGTTGCACTGGATCAGCCAGCGCCGTGGCGTGATGCCGTTGGTCTTGTTGTTGATGCGATCGGGGTAGAGCTTGTGCAGGTCGGCAAACACCGTTTCCTTCATCAGGTCGGTGTGCAGGGCCGAAACGCCATTGATCGAATGCGAGCCGACAAAGGCCAGATTGCCCATGCGCACCCGGCGGTCGCCATTTTCCTGGATCAGCGAGATGCGGCTGATCTGCTCGTCCGAGAACTGGTTGGACGCGCGCGCCTCAAGCAGCACTTCGGCATTGATGGCGTAAACGATCTGCATGTGGCGCGGCAAAAGCCGCTCGAACAGCGGCACCGGCCAGCTTTCCAGCGCTTCGGGCAGCAGCGTGTGGTTGGTGTAGCCGAAGGTGCGCTTGGTGGTATCCCAGGCCTGATCGAAATCCATGCCGTGGACATCCATCAACAGGCGCATCAGTTCAGGCACAGCGATGGCCGGGTGGGTGTCGTTGAGGTGGATCGCAGCCTTGTCGGGCAGCGATTTCAGGTCGCCATACTGGCTGAGATGCCGCTGGACGATGTCCTGCAGCGAGGCGGTGGAGAAAAAGTACTCCTGCCTGAGCCGCAGTTCCTGCCCGGCCTTGTGGGAATCGGCGGGATAGAGAACGCGCGACAAGGCATCGGCCTTGTTGCTTTCGGCAAGCGCGCCGATATGGTCGCCGGCATTGAATTTGTCGAGCAGGATCGGATCGACCGGCATGCCCGACCAGAGCCGCAGCGTGTTGACGCGATTGGCCCGCCAGCCGACGACGGGCGTGTCATAGGCGACGGCCAAAACATGCTCGATCGGCTTCCAGACGTGGCGCTCAAGCCGGCCGTCCTTGGAGGTGATCGATTCCACCGAACCACCGAACCCGACCTCAAACGAGCGTTCGCGGCGCTCGAACTCCCACGGGTTGCCGTGATCGAGCCAGGTTTCGGGCAGTTCGACCTGCCAGCCGTCGTGAATCTCCTGGCGGAACATGCCGTTGGCGTAACGAATGCCGTAGCCATGCGCGGGGATGTCGACGGTCGCCATGCTTTCCATGAAGCAGGCTGCAAGCCGGCCGAGGCCGCCATTGCCGAGTGCCGCATCCGGCTCGAGTGCGGCGATGAGATCGAGATCGACGCCCAGCGACGACAACGCCTCGCGCATATTGTCCATCAGACCGAGATTGGAGAAGGCATCGCGCATCAGCCGGCCGATGAGGAACTCCAGCGACAGATAATAGACGCGCTTTTCCTTCTGGTCATAGGCCTCCTTCGTCGCCTGCATCCAGCGGTCGACGATGCGGTCGCGCACGACCTTGATCGAGGCGGTCAGCCAGTCGTACTGGGTCGCGACCGTGGTGTCCTTGCCGACCCGATATTTGAGGGCCATCAAGACTTCCCTTGCGAGCGTCTCTGGATCAGGATTTTCGAGCAGTGGCGGGAGGGGTTCGGATGTCATCGCGCTCGTCATGCTGCCTCTCGTGCGGTTGCCATGATCATACCGGCTTTCATCGTTCCTCCCAGCCCATGCTAGCCGATACCGCTATATGTTCAATCGATTTAGATCAGCCCATGCTTGCCTTACCCTGCGGCAATTTGGCCATCTGAAGTGCGGCGCGCCCTCTGCGCGACGCGCTTCAAAATTTTGCTCGGTGCATGTCGTTGTCCCAAACCGCTACGCACTTTGGCCACATGCCTCAAGCCGCGAGCGCTGCCTCGGGCGGAACCTTTGCACCGGTCATGAAAGCCACGGCATCGGACATCGTATATTGCTTGGGATCGATGACGCAGAGGCGACGGCCAAGCCGGTGGATGTGAATGCGGTCGGCCACTTCGAAGACATGCGGCATGTTGTGCGAGATGAGCACGATCGGCAGGCCGCGCTTCTTGACGTCGAGGATCAGTTCGAGCACGCGGCGGCTTTCCTTGACGCCAAGGGCTGCCGTCGGTTCATCCATGATCACGACACGACTGCCGAATGCGGCGGCGCGCGCCACCGCCACGCCTTGGCGCTGGCCGCCTGAGAGCGTTTCCACCGCCTGGGAGATGTTCTGGATGGTCATCAGGCCAAGTTCGGTGAGCTTGTCGCGGGCGCGCTTTTCCATCGCCGGACGGTCGAGCATACGAAGCCAGTCGCCCAGAAAACCCGGTTTGCGGATCTCGCGGCCAAGGAACATATTGTCGGCGATCGACAGCGCCGGCGACAGCGCCAGATTCTGATAGACGGTCTCGATGCCGGCTTCGCGGGCCTCCATCGGCGATTTGAAGGCGACGGGTTTGCCTTCAAGCCGAATCTCCCCTTCGTCGGGCACGGCCGCGCCGGAAATCGCCTTGATGAGCGACGACTTGCCGGCACCATTGTCGCCTATGACGGCGAGGATTTCGCCTGGGTAGAGGTCGAAGTCCGCATTGTCGAGAGCGGTGACGCGGCCATAGCGTTTGATCAGGCCACGAGCGGTGAGGATGGGTTCCTGAGTCATGGTCATGCCGAAACCTTTCTGATCCATTGGTCGACAGCCACGGCGCCGATGATCAGCACACCGGTGAGCAGCACTTTCCATTGCGGATCGGCGCCCAGCATGTTGAGGCCCATGGAGACGACGCCGACGATCATCGCGCCAAACAGCGTGCCCAGGATCGAGCCGCGTCCGCCGAACAGAGAAATACCGCCGATCACCGTCGCGGTGATCGCCTGCAGATTGTAGTCGGTAACGGCGGCGGACGGCGAGATCGACCCGTTGCGGCCGATCGAGACCCAGGCCGCGAAAGCTGCGATCAACCCGGCAAGGGTGTAGACCGTCACCAGCACCTTCTTGGTCTGGATACCCGACAGCTTCGCCGCTTCCTGGTCGTCGCCGACGGCGTAGACATGGCGGCCCCATGCCGTGTGATTGAGCACGTACCAGAGGATCATCACAAGCAAGACTGTCGCAATGACCCCGAGCGTCAGCACCGCGGTCCCAACTTTAAAGCTAAGGGCGAACAGATGCAGCAGCGGTGCCTGGTTGTCGACGTCGGTGTCGCGGATCGTCTCATTGGCCGAATAGATGAAATTCGTGGCCATGACGATGTTCCAGGTGCCAAGCGTCACGATGAAGGGCGGCAGCTTCATGTAGGCAACCAGCAGCCCGTTGAGCAGCCCGCAGGCCGCGCCGGCGGCAAGCCCGATCGCCACGGCGAGCACACTGGGCATACCGTAACTGACCGCGCAATTGCCGATGATCACCGCTGAAATCACCATGATGACGCCAATCGACAGGTCGATGCCGGCGGTCAGGATGACCAGCGTCTGCGCGGCGCCGAGAATGCCGACGATGGCAATCTGCTGCAGGATCAGCGTCAGCGTGTAGGACGAAAAGAACCGCCCTCCGATGGTGATGCCGAAGACGATGATTGCCAGAACCAGCACGATCAACGGCACCGCGGCCGGAGTCGAATGCAGGAAATGCTGGATGCGTTTGACGGCCGATTTGTGCTCGTCAAAAGCGGCTACACTGGTGTCGCTGCCCGAGAGAACTTTCTCGAATTCTTGAGCTTGAGCCATATTTCCTCCCCGTGGGGCTGCAGCCAAACGCCGACGCCCGTCCACGCTTATCCGGTCTGCTGCCGGGATTGTTCGCGGTCACGCGACCATCGTCCACCCGAAGCGGCCGGGGATCAAGCCCCGACCGCTCAGGTTCGGTTGTTGCCGGTCAGACCGGCATCAGCCCCAGCACTTGGCGAGGCCTTCCTTGGTGTCTATGGACTTCACGCCGGTGGCCGGCTTGTCGGTCACCAGGTTGACGCCAGTGTCGAAGAAATTCTTGCCTTCGGTCGGCTTCGGCTTGGTTCCGTCCTTGGCGAAAGCTGCGATCGCCTCGATGCCAAGTGCCGCCATCTGCAGCGGATATTGCTGCGACGTGGCACCGATGACACCTTCGGCCACCGACTTCACGCCGGGGCAGCCGCCATCGACGGAAACGATCAGCACCTGGCTTTCAAGGCCGACGGCCTTGAGCGCCTGGTAGGCGCCGACAGCTGCGGGCTCGTTGATGGTGTGGATCACGTTGATGGTGTTGTCCTTCTGCAGAAGGTTCTCCATCGCCTTGCGGCCACCCTCCTCGTTGCCGTTGGTGACGTCGTGGCCGACGATGCGCGCATCGTCCTCATCGCCGATCTTGTTGGGATCCTTCACGTCGATGCCGTAGCCCATCATGAAGCCCTGGTCGCGCAGCACATCGACGGTCGGCTGCGAGGGGGTCAGGTCGAGGAAGCCGATCTTGGCGTCCTTGGCCTTGTCGCCGAGTGTAGCGGCGGCCCAGGCGCCGATCAGCTTACCGGCTTCGAGATTGTCCGTTGCAAAAGTCGCGTCGGCAGCGTCGATCGGATCGAGCGGCGTGTCGAGTGCAATTACCAGCAGACCTGCGTCACGCGCCTTCTTCACGGTTGGCACGATGCCCTTGGTGTCGGATGCCGTGATCAGGATACCCTTGGCGCCGTCGGCGATGCAGCTTTCGATCGCCGCGACCTGGCTCTCGCTGTCGCCGTCGATCTTGCCGGCGTAGGTCTTGAGGTCGACGCCGAGTTCCTTGGCCTTCGCCGTGGCGCCTTCCTTCATCTTGACGAAGAAGGGATTGGTGTCGGTCTTTGTGATCAGGCAGGCACCGACACCGGCCGCGGATGCGGACGAGGCAAACGCCATCAGGCTCAGAGCCGCGGCGGCAAACACGGTCGATTTCAACAGTCTTGTATTGGTCACGATCTTCCTCCCAGTGGAACCATTCCGGATGCCGGCCAACCGGCACCTGCGGCGCATCCAACGAAATTCTCCCAGCGTGGACGCTGTCTCAACAGACACCAGCCCGAGGCTTCTGTCAATAATTAAATCACTCTTATTTATTATTGACAGTCTTGCTTCGTTCACCCATTCTGGCCCGAAAAGCCTTGAAGGGAAACGACGGGAGGAACAGGGTGGAAACCGCCATTGCGAGGCACGGTTCGCCCGAGATGAATGACAGCCTCATTCACCGCGGCACCAACCAAAGTGGCATGCGCGACCACAACGAGCGGTTGGTGCTCTCACTGGTGCGTCAGCATGGCAGCCTGGCGAAATCCGACATCGCCCGCATGACCGGACTTTCGGCGCAGACGGTTTCGGTCATCATGCGGGAGCTGGAGGAAGAAAACCTTCTGCTGCGCCAGGCGCCGTTGCGCGGCAAGATCGGCCAGCCCTCCATCCCGATGGCGCTCAATCCCGAAGGCGCTTTCTTCATCGGCCTGAAAATCGGGCGGCGCAGCGCCGAACTCGTGCTGATCGACTTTCTCGGTAATGTGCGCTCGATGCTGCAGCATTCATACCGCTACCCGGCGCCACGCGAGACGGTGGACTTCGTGAGCAACGGCATGCGGCAGATGCGTGGCGAACTGACGCCCGCACAGGACAAGCGTATCGCTGGGCTCGGCATCGCCATGCCGTTCGAATTGTGGAACTGGGCCGATACCGCCGGCGCCCCGCGCGACGTCATGGACGAATGGCGTCATCGCGACATCAGGGGCGACATCCAGGCGCAATGCGATTTTCCAGTCTACCTGCAGAACGACGCTACTTCAGCCTGCGGCGCAGAACTCGTCTTCGGTCAGGCGAACGCTGCGCGTGACTTCGTCTACTTCTATATCGGCGCCTTTGCCGGTGGCGGCATCGTGCTGAATGGCCGGCTGTTTGGCGGCCCGACCGGCAATGCCGGCGCACTCGGCTCGATGCCCGTGCCAGGGCCGGACGGCAAGCCGACCCAATTGATCGACGTGGCGTCCATTGCCATGCTCGAAAAGGCGCTCAATGCGCGCGGCGTCGAGGCCTCGCATCTATGGACATCGCCGGAAGACTGGGGCGAGATCGGCGCCGAACTCGACGACTGGATCGCCAGTGCTTCGCGGGCGCTCGCCTACGCGATCGTCGCCGCGTCCTCGGTCATCGATTTCGAGGCGGCGGTCATCGACGGATGGATGCCGAAGGCCGTGCGCCGCCGGCTGGTCGATGCCATCATCACGGCCATCGCCACGATCGACGGCGAAGGCTTGAAGCTGCCCGCCGTTCGCGAGGGAACCGTCGGCATTCATGCCAGGGCGCTCGGCGGCGCCAGCCTGCCACTTTCCGAACGCTTCCTGATTGGCTCGACGACGATTTCCAGGAGCGCCTGATGTTGATCGGAATCCCGGCGCTGCTCGGTCCGGAGCTTCTGGCGATCTTGCGCGGCATGGGCCATGGCGACGAAATCGCCCTTGTCGACGGAAATTATCCGGCCGAGCAACAGGCGACCCGGCTGGTGCGGGCCGACGGTCACGACCTTATCCCTGTGCTCGATGCGATATTGAGCATCTTGCCTGTCGATGACCTTGTGCCGGAGGCGCTGTTTCGTGCCTCCGTCAAAGGCGATCCCTCGCTTGCCGATCCTGTCCACCAGGAGATCGAGGCAACCTGCGCCAAACGCGCGCCGGGCCGCAAAGTGGTTGCACTGGCTGGCGCCGACTTCTATGCACGGGTCAAATCGGCGCATGCCATCGTCGCGACAAGCGAGCCGCGGCTCTACGCCAACATCATCATTCGCAAGGGCGTGATCTATCCGCCGGAGACCAGGAAGCCATGATCCTCTGCTGCGGCGAAGCCCTGATCGACATGCTGCCGCGCACGACGACAGCGGGCGAGCCGGCTTTTGCACCTTATGTCGGCGGCGCCGTGTTCAACACGGCGATCGCGCTCGGCCGGCTCGGCGCGCCGGCCGGCTTCTTTTCCGGCCTGTCGTCGGATCTATTCGGCGGTCAGTTCAGGGATGCGCTGGAGGCGAGCAAGGTCAGCTCCACCTATGCACACACCTCGCCACGACCGACCACATTGGCCTTCGTCAAGCTCACCGACGGCCAGGCGACCTACACCTTCTATGACGAGAACACCGCTGGCCGCATGCTCACCGTCGACGACCTGCCGCAGCTCGGCGGCGAGATCGAAGCCATGCTGTTCGGCGCCATCAGCCTGATCTCCGAGCCCGCCGGCAGTGCCTATGAAGAGTTCATGCGGCGCGAGCATGGAAGCCGTGTCATGATGCTCGATCCCAACATCCGGCCGAACTTCATCCCGGACAAGGCCAAGCACCTCAGGCGCATCCGCGCCATGATGACAATGGCCGATATCGTGAAACTGTCGGACGAAGATTTGAACTGGTTCGGCGAAGCCGGCGCGCATGAGGATGTCATCCACAACTGGCTGGACCGCGGTCCCAAGCTGATCGTCGTCACGCATGGCAGCGAAGGCGCCGTCGGTTATAGCAAGGAGCACGCCGTCACGGTGATGCCAGAAAGGGTCGAGGTGGTCGACACGGTCGGCGCCGGCGACACGTTCAATGCAGGGATCCTCGCCTCGCTGCATGAACAAGGCCTGCTGACGAAGACGGCAATCGCCCGCCTTTCCATGGATGCCATCGGCAAGGCGCTGGCGCTTGGCGCCAAGGCGGCGGCGGTCACGGTCTCGCGGGCCGGCGCCAATCCACCCTGGCGGCACGAGATCGCCTGAGCGGCCCGAACGTGCTCAAGATTGGCTGAGCGCGTCGATCACTTTATGTTTCGCTGGGCCGATGCCAGGGATAACAAGGGCAGGATCGTGCCTGATGAAGGCCGGAATTCCGGCATCTCGCGAAGACATGCCGGGAAATACGGGTAACAGACTGCGACACCTGGGCAATTCGCAGTTTTGCCTGTCCGGCTTTCTCGGCAGGCGCAACTCTGGTACCAGCGGCCGGTTATCTGGCTAAACCGTTTTTTGAGGCCGACATGCAGTTCATCGATCTTGGCGCGCAGCGCGAACGAATCCGCGACCGGCTGAAGGCCGCGATCGACCGCGTCGTCGATGACGGCCGCTATATTCTCGGCCCCCAGGTCACCGAATTCGAAAACAAGCTCGCCGCCTATATTGGCACCAAGCATGTCGTGGCCTGTGCCAACGGCACGGATGCATTGCTGTTGCCGCTGTTTGCGGCCGGGGTTGGTCCGGGCGACGCGGTCTTCGTGCCGAGCTTCACTTTCGCCGCCACCGCCGAAGTGGTGGCGCTGGCCAAGGCCGAGCCGGTGTTCGTCGATGTCGACCCGCATAGCTACAACATCGACATTGCCAGCCTCGAAGCGGCCATCGCCATGATCAAGAAGGAAGGCCGGCTGAAGCCGAAGGCAATCATTCCGGTCGATCTGTTCGGCCTTGCCGCCGACTACGAGGCGATCATGGCGATTGCCAACCGCGAAGGCCTGATGGTGATCGAGGATGCCGCCCAGTCGATGGGCGGTTCGCTCGAGGGCAAGATGTGCGGTTCCTTCGGCGCGGTCGGCTCAACCAGCTTCTATCCGGCAAAGCCGCTTGGCTGCTACGGTGACGGCGGCGCGATGTTCACCAATGACGATGCGCTGGCCGAGCAGCTCAGATCCTTCGCCTTCCACGGCAAGGGCGAGACGCAATATGACAATGTCCGCGTCGGCATCAACTCGCGGCTCGACACGATGCAGGCGGCGATCCTGATCGAGAAGCTGGCCATTCTCGAAGACGAGATGGTTGCCCGACAGGTGGTGGCAAAGCGCTATGCGGACGGACTTGGCGACATCGTTACCGCCGCCGGCAATCTGGACGGCAGCCGTTCGGCCTGGGCGCAGTACGCGATCGAGACGCCAAAGCGCGACGGGTTGAAGGCACATCTTGGTGAAAAGGGTATTCCGTCTGTTATCTACTATGTGAAGCCGCTGCACGCCCAGGTCGCTTACCGCGACTACCCGCGCACGCCGACCGGCCTTGCCGTGTCGGAAGACCTGCCGAAGCGAATCCTCTGTCTGCCGATGCACCCCTATCTCAGCGAAGCCGACCAGGACCGCATCATCGAGACGATCCGCAACTACATCGGATCGAATTCAGCGCAGGCCGCAGCCGAGTAAGCTGCCGGGCCTTCTCAAGCGGGGCTGGCCCCTGCCCCGCTGGCAATAAAATGCGGATTGGCAAAATCCTCGTCGTCGCTTTGCCTGCGCTTGCCATAGAGCAAAGGTTGGCCGTCCAGTGTGCGTGTCATGCCGCCGGCCGCGCGCAACACGGCGTCACCCGCTGCCGTGTCCCATTCCATGGTGCGACCGAAGCGCGGATAGACATCCGCCTCGGCGCTGGCGACAAGACAGAATTTCAAGGACGAACCGACCGAGACGATTTCGGCGGCGCCGAGGTCGCGAATATAGGCCTCGGTTTCCGGCGTGTTGTGCGACCGACTGGCAACGACGGCCAGCGGCGCCACGGCTGTTCTGACCGAAATCGGCCGACGGGCCGTGATCTGGTAGTCGCCATTGATTTCGAGAGATTCCGCCTTGCCCGGCAGGCCCGAAAAGAAACGGCCCGTGCAGGGGGCAAAGACGACGCCGACCTCCGGCACGCCGTGACGGACAAGCGCGATGTTGACGGTGAAATCGGTGCGGCGGTTGACGAATTCCTTGGTGCCGTCGAGCGGATCGATGAGAAAGAAGGCCCCGTCCAAGTTGGGTGGCACGATGCCGGCGGATGCTTCCTCTTCGGCCACGCAAGGTATGTCGGGAAACGCGGCGCGCAGTCCGGCGAGAATGATCTTCTCACTCTCACGGTCCGCCTCGGTCACTGGCGACGAATCGGACTTGCGGTCGACCGCACAGCCGGCATGGAACACGCGCATCACCTCGCGCCCGGCCGCCAGCGCAAGCCGCTCGAAGGTTTCGAGCATCTCCGTGTCGTCAGATGCCGCCGCCGCTGTCGTATTGGTCTTCGGCAATGTCGCGCTCGTTCAGCCAGTGTTCCAGGGCGTCTACCATCTGTTCGGCCGACTTGCCGAGTGTCTGGAGATGGATTTCCGGGTTTTGCGGCGCTTCGTAGGGAGAATCGACGCCGGTGAAATTCTTGATCTCGCCATTCAGCGCGCGCGCATAGAGGCCCTTCGGATCGCGCCTGGCGCATTCCTCGAACGGCGTGTCGACGAACACCTCGATGAACTCGCCATCGGCCATCAATTCGCGCGCCATGCGCCGCTCGGCGCTGAATGGCGAAATGAACGACACGATGACCACCAAGCCGGCATCGGCCATCAAACGCGCCACTTCGGCGACGCGGCGGATGTTCTCGACGCGATCGGCGTCGGTGAAACCGAGATCGCGGTTGAGGCCGTGCCGGACGTTGTCGCCGTCCAGGATATAGGTGTGGCGGCCGGTGGCGAACAGCTTCCTTTCGAACAGGTTGGCGATGGTCGACTTGCCGGAGCCCGACAGTCCGGTGAACCAGAACACCGCGGGCCGCTGGTTCTTCATGTCGGCGCGCACACGCTTGCCGACGTCGAGCGACTGCCAGTGGATGTTTTCGGCGCGGCGCAGCGTGTGCAGGATCATGCCGGCGCCGACGGTGGCATTCGAGATGCGATCGATCAGGATGAAGG
>NZ_JAMYOR010000011.1:0-136122 GCF_040319965.1 Mesorhizobium sp. M0830
AGCTTGCGTCCATCGCCGGTCTCCTTCCCGGCCAACAGAATCCCGCTTGGTTACCAGAGCGTTAACGATTCATGATTCCGCCCTGGGGCAAGCTTACCTTCTCGCCCCGCGCGAAAATGGTCTGTATTCACGCCGCCTTCAACCGTCCGCTGATGAAACGGAATTCCTGCGTCTTGCCGCCATAGCCATAGGCCGCCGCCGGCACTTCGTGCACGAAGGCATAACTTTCCTCATGCACGCCGCCCAACAGGCGGCCGAAGGCCGCAAAGATCGCTTTGAGATAGGCCTCCAGCTCGAGCTTGGTGTTGGTGCCGTCAACCACCTTGATATCAAGCCAGAACGTATGGGTGCCGTCCTCGGCCAGCGACTTGCCGCCGGCGAACCAGTGCTGCGGATCGATGTAGGATATGGCAACCGCGGTGATCGTCGGATCCTTGCGCAGCTGCGTGGCGGTGATTTCGGTGACTTCTTTTGCGATGCGAGTGGAAAGAGCCGCGTCAGGCCTGCCGGTGACGCTGATGTTGATGATGGGCATTTCTCTTCTCCTTGGTTCGAGCGGCGTCTGATCGCCGCTGGACGGGACTATGTCACCCCTATTCAGTCAAGAAAATCGAATTGTTTTTGACTGAAAGTTCGATATTATCAAATTATGGAAACGCTTGATCCCGATCTGCTCAGAACCTTCCTAGCGTTCGTCGACAGCGGCTCACTGGCCCAGGCGGCTTCAAATGTCGGCCGTTCGCCCTCGGCGGTTACCGCCCAGATGCAGCGGCTGGAGGAAATCGTCGGCGAGCCGCTACTGGCGCCGCAAGGGCGGGGCCGCGGCCTGACGCCGGCGGGTGAGGACCTCGTCGGCCATGCCAGGCGTATCCTTGCCGCCCATCGGGAGGCATGGCTGGCGATGAAGGGGGCACGCGCTGCCGGGCGCGTCGCCATCGGCACGACACAGGATTTCGCCGATAGCGGCCTGCCGGACCTGCTGCGTGCCTTCGCCGTCAGTCACCCGCGCGTCAGGATCGAACTGCGTGTCGGCCGCTCCGCCGAACTGGCGCAGGCGCTACAGTCCGGCGGACTCGATCTGGCGATCGTCATGCGCCAGGCGGCAGTGCCGGACGAAGTCGGCGTTCTGCGTGAGCCGATGATATGGCTGTGCTCGCAAAAAGGCTTGGCCTCGCGGCAGGAGGAACTGCCGCTGGCGCTGCTCGATCCGTATTGCGGCTTTCGCGAAGCGGCACTTGCCGCGCTCGATGCGGCCGGCCGCCGCTACCGCATTGCTGCCGGAAGTGCCAGTCTGGCCGGCTTGCGCACGGCGGTGAACGCCGGCGTCGCGTTGACGCTGCGAACGGCCCGCTTTGCCCATTCCGGCATTGTCGAGACGCCGCGCGAGCTTGGCCTGCCACAGGTTCCGACGGCTGAATTCGCGATCAGGCTGCGCGCCGGCAACGATGGTCCGGCGGGCGATCTGGCGACACTGCTCAGTCGCAACCTTGCCTCGTCGACCGGCTGAACGGCAAAGAAAAAGCCGACCTTGCGGTCGGCTGAGAGTAGGACGGGCCGAGGGGTTTGGGGGGACTTGGGGATGGCCCGTCGCACCAACAATGCCTGACCCGGATAATGGTTCCACGACTGTGTAACTTTTTTTAAGAATATTTGACGTCATGCGTTGCGAGCGGGCCATCAGCCAATCCCGCCCAGCATGGCAAACACAGCGCACAACACCATAGCGCCGCCTATCATGCTGGCGACTGGTGCAATCCGCCCAGGAACAGAAAGGCAAACCGGACCGCGAACCGCACTTCGGCCGAGCAGAGCAATCCGGATTCGGCCGCCGGGATCGGCCTCCGCCACAGGATCGGCTGCGTGCGCCATACGGGCGAAAGTCGATGCAACGCCAACCGTGCTGAGGCAGCGTTCCATGGCGAGCTGAGCTGTCACAAAGCTTATTGCGTTACCTGATAGAGCTCCGAGGCGGCTTCTTTCAGGGCGCGCCGACCATCGGATCTGAAATACATCATGTGCCCGCCCTCGACGACATCGAGATGGATCGGCTTGGCATTGGCGAGCGACGAGATCTGGTTCACCAGGTAACGCGAGGCGAGGTAAGGCGTGACCAGGTCGGTGTAGCCGTTGACGATCACGACGCCGAGCGAAGGGTTCAGCGAGCGTGCTTTTTGCAGATCATTCATCACCCCGGCATAGCCTTGCCGTGAGGCGCTGGTCCCGTAATCCCAATTGTGGCTGATTTCGCCATTCAGCAGCCGATAGCTGACATCGGTGCGGAAATTCAACTCGTTGCTGATATAGCCGACGAAAGCCGACGTTAACGCCGGGACGCTCCGGTCGAGCACGGGATCCGGGCCGGCGATGCGGGCGCTCTCGGGCGCGATGTCCGCCGTGCCGATCATGGCGTCGTATGGGCTGAGCACTTTGCCGCTGGCACGGGCGAACTCCCTTGCGAACAGGCCGGTCGGTATGCGGGCGGAGTTCCGCTGCACGAGGTCGAGCGGCAGGCCGGTAATGTCAGCCACGCGTTGGCTCGCCAGCCGCCTGCCTTGCTCCAGTCCGCTGGTGAGCGCCGTGAGGTAATCTCCCAGCGCATATTGTTCGACTTCCGCCAGCTTCTCTCGCAACGCATCGCCGCTGACGCCTTCGGCGCGCAGGCGCACCGCCGCCAGCGAAGGCAGTTCGAGTGCCCAATGCAGCGGCTCGAATTCGTCGGGCTGCACCAACGTGAACTCCAGCGCCGGGGAGATCAGCACGATGCCGTTCGGACTAATGCCGATATCTTCCTGCAATGTCCTGGCAAGCAGCGCCGCCCGGAACCCGCCATAGCTTTCGCCGGCGAGGAACAGCGGCGATCCGGTGCGGCCGTTCTGCGCCAAGTAGAGCCGGATGAAGGCGCCGACCGAACTGGCATCCTGGTTGACGCCCCAGAAGTCGTGCGTGTCCTGGCCCGGTGCCTCGCGGCTGTATCCTGTCCCGACCGGATCGACGAAGACGAGATCGGTCATGTCGAGCCAGCTGTCCGGATTATCGATGAGTCTTTGCGGCGGGGGCAGGAATTCGCCTTCGGCTCCCGTTGCGATAATACGCGGACCGAGTGCTCCGATATGCAGATAGGCGGACGCTGCTCCGGGGCCGCCATTGAACACGAAGGTTATCGGCCGCTGCGGGTCTTTGGCCGCCTTTGCCGGTGGCTCCAGCGTGTAAGCGACATAGAAGATCTCCGCCGTGACATCACCCTTGCCCGAAAGCAGCGACAAGGTGGCGGCCTTTGCCTGATAATCCAGCTTGCGCCCGGCGAGGGTGATCGAGTGCCTGGTGATCTGCGGCGGCGGCAGCAGGGACAGCACGCCGCCCGAGGGTGCCGGCCGCTCCGCCGTTTCAGCCAGGGCGGGCTGCGCCAGGGCGGCAAGCACCGGGAGGATAAGGAAGATCAGTTTCAGCTTGACCGGCATGATGGCTCCGCGAGAACAACTCCCGCATAGGTATGGCCTAGATGATCGAAGTCAAAGGAAATGGCTGTGTGGTTGAACAACTGACGCTGCCGTGTTCCTTCTCCCTTCGTCCTGCCGGACTCTCTTGGGAAAAGGGGACTGGCAGCTTCGCCGGCCACGGCCTGGCTGCGTTGGTGGTAGGCGAAAGCCGGCGTGACGTGGCTGCCATTCGAGAGCGGCGGGTTTGGCGGCCGCGGCAATGGCCGCGACGCCCGAAGAATTGTCGGCTCGCTTCTCGGCGGCGACGAGCGGGCTGCTTGGCTCCGACCGCGTCTTGGCGGCTGGCTTGTATGCAGTGGCGATGAACAACATTGCCTTCCCGTGGTGATCGGCGCAAATCTCGACTGTACGAGACAGTCGACGAAAGGGAGAAAGCATGGATGCGACCGAACTGAAGGCCATGCAGGCGCCGCTGAAGCAGGCCTATCGCGACGACGCTTCGCAGGCCCTGATCACGCTTCGCGCCAAGGGCTCGATCGACGACCAGTCGGTCGCCTGCAAGGTGGAGACGGGCAGGGCGCTCGCCATCGCCGGGCTGCATCCGGCAACAGGTGGCTCGGGGCTTGAGCTCTGCTCGGGCGACATGTTGCTGGAAGCGCTGGTGGCCTGCGCCGGGGTGACGCTGAAGGCGGTGGCGACGGCGCTTGAGTTCAAGATCGGCGCCGCCACGGTGGAAGCAGAAGGCGACCTCGATTTTCGCGGCACGCTCGGTGTGGCAAAAGATGCCCCGGTCGGCTTTCGCGCCATTCGGCTCAATTTCAACCTCGACACCGATGAGCCGCAGGAGCGGGTAGACTCACTGCTGAAGCTGACCGAGCGCTATTGCGTGGTGTTCCAGACCATCAACCAGAAGCCGGAACTGACGGTTTCAGCTCGGCGCTGACGCTTACTGCGCTGACGGTTCTTCCGCATCGCCCTCGTCGGTGAAGGGCGAGGCGCTCGGCACGCATTGCACCGACCAGCCGGCCGGTGTCGGCTGCTTCTGATACTCAGCGATGGCGGCGGTGCATTGTTCGCGCTTGTCGAAGGTGCTGGGCAGGACGACCATGCCGCCCTGCGGGCCGGCGATTACCAGATACCAGACCAACGCTGCGGTCGTTGCCATTGGGATTTCCTCGTTCTGCCAGTTGGGCGCTTGTTGTGGGAGTCGCTGTGATCCTACCAACTCCACGGAAGTGACGAAAGCATGGCCGCGGCGCAGCCTCTAGCCGTCACATCACAGCCGCGTGATGAGGCGGCGGGTTTGTCACGCTACCGCCCGCGCGAGTGCGACTATTCCGGCTGCCGATAGGCGACGAAGCGGTTGTGCTTGGCCTGGAAGATCAGCCCGGTCTCCTTCAAGTCGGGGCTCGCCAGCGGTACGATGAGCTTGGCGATCTCCGAGGGGTGCGGCAGCGTCGCCGGATCCTCGCCGGGCACCGCCTGCGCCCGCATGGCGGTCCGGGTGGCGCCGGGGTCGGCTGCATTGACGCGCAGCGGCAGGCTCTGCGTCTCATGCGCCCAGGAACGCATCATCGTCTCGACCGCCGCCTTGGACGCTGCGTAGGGCGCCCAGAACGCGCGGGCCGAGTGCGCGGCATTGGATGACAGGATGATCGCTCGCCCGGCGTCGGAAAGCCGCAGCAGCGGGTCGACCGAGCGGATCAGCCGCCATGTCGAGGTGACGTTGATGGTCATCACCTTCTCGAAGGTTCTTGCTTCGACATGACCGATCGGCGAGATGACGCCGAGCACGCCGGCATTGGCGACGAGAATGTCGAGTTTGCCCCAGCGTTCGTGGATGGCGCCGCCCAGCCGGTCGATGCCGGCCATGTCGGCGAGGTCGAGCGGCACCAGCGTCGCCTGGCCACCGGCAGCCTTGATCTGATCGTCAAGCTCTTCCAGGCCGCCGACAGTGCGCGCCACCGCGACGACATGGGCGCCTGCGGCAGCCAATTCCTTGGCGATGAAATAGCCGATGCCACGCGAGGCGCCGGTGACGACCGCAACGCGGCCGGTAAGGTCGAGGGGACGGGTCAACGGGCAACTCCGAGGGCTAGCGTTCTAACTCGGACTTGGCTCTGCCTCGTCAGCCTGCATATTTGGCGAAAGCGGAGGTGGGAGCGCAATCTCCCCCCATGCGGGGGAGATGTCCGGCAGGACAGAGGGGGGTGTGAAGGATCGCCAATTTTCGAAATGATCCGACCCCGAGAGAGAACCCGGCCACGCGCGCGGCTGGAATTGATGGACAGGATGGAGGGACAGCACCCCCCTCTGCCCTGCCGGGCATCTCCCCCGCAAGGGGGGAGATCGGCTGCTTCGAGGAGGCCGCAACAAAGTGATCGCGGCGAAATTTGCAAACCGGCGAAATTCACAGTTGCAGCAAGGCCCTACGTCCCGCTCGTCGCCAGCAGCGACAGCGTGCGCACATTGTCGTGGCCTTCGAAGTCGAGCAGGCGAGTCGGGTACTGGCCGGTGAAGCAGGCGTCGCAGAATTGCGGCTGGTCGTTGTCGCGGCTGGCCTCGCCCACGGCACGGTAAAGCCCGTCGATGGTGAGGAAGCCGAGCGAATCGACGCGGATGAACTCGGCCATTTCTTCAACCGACATGCGCGATGCCAGAAGCTTCGACTTCTCCGGCGTGTCGACGCCGTAGAAGCAGGAGGCGCGCGTCGGCGGCGATGCGATGCGCATATGCACTTCCTTGGCACCGGCGTCGCGCACCATCTGCACGATCTTCTGGCTGGTGGTGCCGCGCACGATGCTGTCGTCGACCAGCACCACGCGCTTGCCCTCGATCATGCGGCGGTTGGCATTGTGCTTCAGCTTGACGCCCATGTGGCGGATCGAATCGCCCGGCTGGATGAAGGTGCGGCCGACATAGTGATTGCGGATGATGCCGAGCTCGAACGGAATGCCGGCCGCCTGCGAAAAGCCGATCGCCGCCGGCGTGCCGGAATCCGGCACCGGCACGACGATGTCGGCCTCGACCGGACTTTCGACCGCCAGCTCGGCGCCGATGCGCTTGCGCACCTCATAGACGTTGCGGCCTTCGACCGACGAATCCGGTCGCGCGAAATAGACATATTCGAAGATGCAGAAGCGGGTCTTCTGCGGCTCGAAGGGGAACAGGCTTTCAATGCCCTTGGACGTGACGACGACCATCTCGCCGGGCTTCAGGTCACGCACGAAACGCGCACCGATAATATCGAGCGCGCAGGTTTCGGAAGCCAGGATCCAGGCGCCGTCGAGATCGCCGAGCACCAGCGGCCGGATGCCGAGCGGATCGCGGCAGCCGATCATCTTCTTGGCCGTCATTGCCACCAGCGAGAAGGCGCCCTCGACCTGCCGCACAGCATCGATGAAACGCGAGTTCAAGTCGCGCTCCTTGCTGGTGGCGACGAGGTGCAAAAGCGTTTCGGTATCGGAGGTGGAGGAAAAGATCGCGCCTTGCTTCTGCAGCGCACGCTGCACGGTCATGGCATTGGTCAAATTGCCGTTGTGAGCGACGGCAAAGCCGCCATCGGCGAGTTCGGCGAAGAAAGGCTGGATGTTGCGCATGCCGGCGCCGCCGGTGGTGGCGTAGCGCGTATGGCCGATGGCGCGGTTGCCTTGCAGGCTGTCGATGACGCGCTGCTTGGTGAAGGTGTCGCCGATCAGGCCGACATGGTGTTCGACGTGGAACTGGCTGCCGTCGTAGGAAACGATGCCGGCCGCTTCCTGGCCGCGATGCTGCAGCGCATGCAGGCCCAATGTGACGATAGCCGCAGCATCCTGCCGGCCGAAAATGCCGAACACGCCGCATTCGTCGTGGAAATGGTCGTCGGCCTCGGCGGAAAGCACGTCGTCTGCGTCTGCCATCTTAAGCTCCGCTAAAATCGCCATATAATGCCGGTTGGCGTCGAAAGCAACGCGCTCCGTGCAGCCGTTCACACCATGGTCAAGTCCCGGCGCCCATTTCGGGCGTCAGTTTGCCGGTGCAGCCGGCGCCGGATTGGCCGGGGCGTTGTCGGCCGGAGGCGTTCCTGTGTCATTGTCGTCAGGCGCCGGCGTGTTCGCATCGTCGCCGCCCGCTGGAGCATCTGCCGCCGGGGCGTCCGGAGCTGCGGGCGTCTCTGCGGCCGGCTGATTCGGGTTGAGCTTCTTCATGATCGCGTTTTCGGGATCCTCAGGCAGCAGGCTCTCGAGCTTGGCGCCGATCTGCTCGAGCAATGGCCGCGACTTGGCCTCCGTGACCCAGGCCGGTGCCTTGGCGCCGGCCAGCCAGTTGAAGAACAGCAGTGCGACGGCAACGACCAGGATGCCGCGCGCGGCGCCGTAAAGGAAGCCGAGCGTGCGGTCGAGCGCGCCGATCCTGGAATCGATGATCCAGTCGGCAAGCTTCATTGTGATGATCGAGACGACCATCAGCGCGATGATGAAGACGACGCCGGCGGATGCCGCCATCGCGATCTTTTCATTCTCGATGTAGGGCGCGAGGTAGGGCAGGACCGGCTTGTAGAAGAAGAACGCCGCCGCTGCCGCTGCCGCCCAGGAGACGACGGACAGGACCTCGCGCGAGAAGCCGCGAACCATGGCGAGCATCGCCGAGACCAGAGTGAAGCCGACGAGAATTCCGTCAAGCAGCGTAATCGGCATGTCTTTCGCCCCACTCCATGAGCCGCATTATAGCGCGGAGCATTGGGTTTCCCAAAGCCGTTTCCCGCTTCTGGGTCCGATGCCCTAATCTTCCTCGTCCACGCGGCTTCGGCGTGAGCCGGCTATGCGTGCCACCAGGTCGGCAAGCTCGGTCGGCTGGAAGGATCCGGCCCCGATCCCCCAAGCCAGCTCGCCGCTGCCCGAGGGCAGAACCGCGCTTCCAAAACCCAGCTTTTCGGCTTCCTTGAGGCGCTGTTGCGCATGCGCAACCGGCCTCACGGCGCCCGAAAGGCTGATTTCGCCGAAATAGACGCAATCGGCGGGAAGGGCAAGACCGGTGAGCGAGGAAACCAGGGCCGCCGCCACCGCCAGATCGGCCGCGGGCTCCGAAATGCGATAGCCGCCGGCGACGTTGAGATAGACATCGTGGCTGCCGAAGCGCACGCCGCAATGGGCTTCGAGAACCGCCAGGATCATCGACAGCCGCGCGCCGTCCCAGCCGACCACGGCACGGCGCGGCGTGCCGAGCGAGGAGGACGCCACCAGCGCCTGGATCTCGACCAGCACTGGCCTTGTCCCCTCCATGCCGGCGAAAACCGCCGCGCCCGGCGATTTGGCATGGCGTTCGCCAAGGAAAAGCTCGGATGGGTTGGCGACCTCGCGCAGGCCCTTGTCCGACATTTCGAAGACGCCGATTTCATCGGTCGGTCCAAAACGGTTTTTCACCGTACGCAGGATGCGATAATGATGGCCGCCTTCGCCTTCGAAGTAGAGCACGGCGTCGACCATATGCTCGACGACGCGCGGCCCGGCGATCTGGCCTTCCTTGGTGACGTGGCCGACAAGCACGATCGCCGCCCCCGTGGACTTCGCATAGCGGATCATCGCCTGGGCGGCGGCGCGCACCTGGGTGACGGTGCCTGGCGCCGAATCGGCGAGGTCGGTCCACAGTGTCTGGATCGAATCGAGGATGACGAGGTCGGGCCGCTTGCCGTCGGCTATCGTGGCGAGGATGTCTTCGACATTGGTCTCGGCGGCAAGCTCCACCGGAGAGGAGGCGACACCAAGCCGTTGCGCCCGCAGCCTGATCTGCGCGACCGCCTCTTCGCCCGAGACATAGACGATGCGGTGACCCTTTGACGCCAGCGCGGCGGCTGCCTGCGTGAGCAGCGTCGATTTGCCGATGCCGGGATCGCCCCCGACCAGCAACGCGGAGCCGCGCACGAAACCACCGCCGGTGGCGCGGTCGAGCTCGCCAATGCCCGAGCTGATGCGCGGCGCGTCCTCGATGTCGCCCGACAGCGTGGTCAGCACCACCGCGCGACCTTTACGGGCGTTGCGCGTGTTGGCCGGGCCCGAGCCGATGCCGCCGGATGTGCCTTCCTCGACCAGCGTGTTCCACTCGCCGCAGGCATCGCATTTGCCGGCCCAGCGCTGATGCACCGATCCGCAACTCTGGCAGATGAATTGTACGCGCGACTTGGCCATCAGAGAGATGCCACGCGGTGACGGGCTGGTGGGGCAGCGCCCCCCTCAAGGGGGGAGATTTGCAGCTTCAGCGCTTGCGCGTACTTTTCAGCGCCAAAAATTGGCGAAAGGGTCGATGACATGCGATCTCCCCCCTGGAGGGGGAGATGTCCGGCAGGACAGAGGGGGGCGCCAGGAAACGAGACCTGTCTCAATAGGTCACTCGAACCTTTCCGGCAGGTGATGCTCCTCGGCAAGGTCGGAGAAGCGGGTGAATTCGCCCTGGAAGGCAAGGCTGACGGTGCCGGTCGGTCCGTGGCGCTGCTTGGCGATGATCACTTCGGCCTTGCCCTGGACTTCGATCATCTTCGTTTCCCAGGCGAGGTGCTCGGGCGTGCCTTTCTCCGGCTCCTTGTTCTTGATGTAATATTCCTCGCGGTACACGAACAGCACCACGTCGGCGTCCTGCTCGATGGAGCCCGATTCGCGCAGGTCCGACAGCTGCGGATGTTTGTCGTCGCGGCTTTCGACCTGGCGCGAAAGCTGTGAGAGCGCGATGATCGGCACGCCAAGCTCCTTGCCGAGCGCCTTCAGCCCGGTGGTGATCTCGGTGATTTCCTGGACGCGGTTCTGCGACGCCTTGGCTGATGAACCCTGCATCAGCTGGATATAGTCGATAACCATCAGATCCAGCCCGCGCTGGCGCTTGAGGCGGCGGGCGCGCGCCGCGAGCTGGGCGATCGAAATACCACCCGTCTGGTCGATGTAGAGCGGGCGCTTGTGGTTCTCTTGCGTGTAGGCGACGAGCTTGCCGAAATCGGCTTCGGTCAGGTCGCCACGCCTGATTTTGGAAGACGGGATCTCGGTCTGCTCGGAGATGATGCGGGTGGCCAGCTGCTCCGACGACATTTCGAGCGAGAAGAAGCCGACGACACCGCCATTGGCCGCCTTGACCGAGCCGTCAGCCTGCTGGGCGGGCTCATAGGCGGCGGCGATGTTGTAGGCGATGTTGGTGGCCAGCGACGTCTTGCCCATGCCCGGGCGGCCGGCGATGATGATCAAATCCGACGGCTGCAGGCCGCCCATGCGATGGTCGAGATCGCGCAGGCCGGTGGCGATGCCGGACAGGTGGCCATCGCGCATATAAGCCGCGCTGGCCATGTCGACGGCGTTCTTCAAGGCATCGGAAAAGCTTTCGAAACCGCCATCGTAGCGGCCGTTTTCGGCCAGCTCGAACAGCCGCCGCTCGGCATCCTCGATCTGCTCGGTCGGCGCCATGTCGACCGGCGCGTCATAGGCGATATTGACCATGTCCTCGCCGACGGTGATCAGCGCGCGGCGCGTGGCAAGGTCATAGATGGCCCGGCCATAGTCCGTAGCGTTGACGACGGTGACTGCCTCGACCGCCAGCCGCACGACATATTGCGCCATCGTCATATCGCCGACCTTCTCGTCGGCCGGCAGGAACGTCTTTAGCGTTATCGGCGTCGCGACCTTGCCCATGCGGATGAATTCGGACGCCACCTCATAGATCTTGCGGTGCAGCGGCTCGTAAAAGTGGCTGGCCTTGAGGAAGTCCGAGACCCGGTAGAAGGCGTCGTTGTTGACGAGAATGGCGCCGAGCAGCGCCTGCTCGGCCTCGATGTTGTTTGGCGCTTCCCGATAAAGTGGTGTTTCCGCGACGCCGAATTTTCGCGCTGCCTCTGCCATGATGTCCCCGATTTTAATCCCGACCTTCGATATCAGAACGAGATGAGTCGATGCTGACCTTTCTGCATCACTGCGCGACCAAAGAGCCTCGATGCCCGTTGTTCACAGGAACGACCAATCGTCCACAGGAGAGTATGCCCGTGCCCCGATTCCGTTTGACTCGACAGGGCACTGATTCGTATCTGACTCGTCAGAACAAAGCAAGAACAGTTACGCTGGTCATATTGGGGTTTTGTTCAGCCTGTCACCCCAACCCAGCCGCCGGGCGAGCTTGAAGTCGGCGCCGTCACGCTTGGTGAACAAGCGCTCGGCGGCAGTGCCGTCTTCCCTGCAAAGCTTGAGCAGAACCTTGCCGGAGCCGGATTTCGGCGGCGCAAGAACTCGTGCCTGGCACGAGGTGGGCGCGTCGCGGGAAGCCGCGACATAGATGAACTTCTCGTCTTCCCAAGGCACGTCGGCGTCCTTGGCCAGCCGGTGCAGGCGCGAGCGGGCGACGCGGCGGGAGAAATGGCACCAGTCGGGCTGGGCAAGCGGGCAGGGCGCCTGATGCGGGCAAGGCGCAAGCACATGCGCGCCCGCCTCGATCAACTGTCGGCGCACGGCAAGGATGCGTTGCCATCCGCCAGGAGTGCCCGGCTCGACGATCAGCAGCGTGTCGCCGGTGACCTGCCAGAGCCGGTCGATGAGCTTCGGCAGGGATGCCGGAACGATTTCATCCAGCACATAGGCGCACGTCACCAGATCGGCTGGCTCGATGCCGGCAAGATCGATGGTGACGTCGCCGGCCAGCCAACTGGTCCGGGCGGCAATCGCGTCGCCGGCCAGCACCTCGCCCACCTTGCGCACCGCCGCGCTCGCTTCCAGCAGCACCGCTTGTTCGAGATCTGGCCACTGGTCGGTCGTGGCCCAAAGCACCGTACCAGGGCCGGCGCCGACGTCGAGCAGGCTCCTGGGTTGAAAGTCGGGCTTGGCATCGCTCAGCGCGTCGAGGCTGGCGCGGATCGCGGCATAGGTCGCCGGCAGCCGCGTCGCCAGATAGGCCTTGACCGCCAGATCCTCGGCCATGTGCATGCGGCCGTCGCGCAACTCGGCACGGTAGCGGTCCGACAGCGTTTTTGCCGCTTGCTTCAGCGTCGCCAGCGGAACATTTTCGAGCACGCGCTCTACACCTTGGCGAAGCGGCGCCGGCAGTTCCATCTCACGCGCCCCGCGGGGCGAGAAGGATCACCGAGGCGCCGGCAATGCAGAGCGCCGCTCCGGCAAAATCCCAGCGGTCGGGTCGCACGCCTTCCACCAGCCACAACCAGCCAAGCGACGCCGCAATGTAGATGCCGCCATAGGCGGCGTAAGCGCGGCCGGCGGCATTCGTGTCGACCAGCGCCAGCAGGAAGCCGAACAGCGCGAGCGAGGCCAAACCGGGGAGCAGCCAAAGCGGCGACTTTTCCAATCGCCACCAGGCCCAGAACGAAAAGCAGCCGGCGATCTCGGCCAGAGCGGCGGCGGCATAGAGGACGTAGGTCATGAAAAAGGTCTCGAGACGATCACGGGACCTTTTTCAGTGCAGGCGCCGACAATGGCAAGCGGCAATGCTTATTCCGGATCCGCGACCTTGCGGCGGCGAACTGGCTTGGCAGCAGGGCTCTTTTTGACCGGTGCCGTTTCGCGATGCCCCATATCGCGCATCTCAAGCGTCTTTTCGCACTTGGCGATGTAATCGCGTGTCATCGGAAGCGTGTCGTTCTTCTTGGTGATCTGGATCTGAAAGATGACCAGATCCTGCCAGCGGAAGGCGGCCTCCGACGCTGCCAGGTAGAATTCCCACATACGGCAGAAGCGTTCGTCATAAATTGCCTTGGCCTTGTCGCGATTGGCGGCGAAGCGCTGGCCCCAGTGCTTCAGCGTGTCGGCATAGTGCAGCCGCAGGATTTCGACGTCGGTGACGACCAGGCCCGACTTCTCGATCGCCGGCATGACCTCCGAAAGCGCGGGGATGTAGCCGCCCGGGAAGATGTATTTGCGGATGAAGGCGCTGGTCGCCCACGGCACGCCGGAGCGGCCGATCGTATGCAACAGCATGACGCCATCCGGCTTGAGCAGCGTCGCGCTCTTGTCGAAGAAGGTGCGGTAATGGTTGACGCCGACATGTTCGAACATGCCGACCGAGACGATGCGGTCGAAACGCTCGTTGAGCTCGCGGTAGTCCTTGAGCTCGAAATGCACGCGGCTTTCCAGCCCTTGCGCGTGTGCCCGGTCGGTGGCGACGCCATGCTGTTCGGTCGACAATGTCACGCCCTGCACGTCGACGTCGAACGCCTTGGCGAGGTAGAGGCCGAGCCCGCCCCAACCGGAGCCGATGTCGAGCACCGTCTGGCCGGATTTCAGCCTGAGCTTGGCGGCGATATGGCGTTTCTTGGCAGCCTGCGCTTCATCGAGCGTCATGTCCGGTTGCTCGAAATAGGCGCAGGAATACTGCATGTCGTCGTCGAGGAAGAGCCGGTAGAGATCGCCTGACAGATCGTAGTGGCGCTGGACGTTGCGGCGCGAGCGCGAAGCGGTGTTGATCTGCTGCAGGCGGCGGAACGCGTGGCGCAGGCCTTCTATGGCTTTCGACCAGGTGGCGTCGATACCGCCGGTGCCCATATTCTGGAAGGCGATGCGCATCACGCCCAACACGCCACCTTCGAGAATGTCGAGTTCGCCGTCCATGTAGGATTCCGGAACCGCCAGCATCGGATCGAAGGTGATGGCGCGCTCGGCATGCGTGGTCTTGATGTGCATGTGCACCGGTTCGCCGCTGCCGTCGCCGAAAACCACCGTCGCGCCCTTGGGGCCGGTCACCTTAAGGTTGCCGGTGCGCACCAGGCGGTCGAGAACGCGCTTCAACAGAATATTCATGACCAAATGTCCCCTCTCGGCCAGACAGGCTGTCTTGGCGCGTAACCGCGAGAATCGGAATCGATTTTCCGCGGAGCCTTGCGCCGAGCCAAAGTTCACAACGTCATTTACGCGACCAAAGGACGCGCGACGCTATAGTCTGCAACAATATATAGGGGTTCGAAAAGTTCCATTGGCACAAAAAAGCCCGGGCGCGAGGCCCGGGCGTTGGTCCAGTATGGCTGGATGCCGACAAAGTGATCGGAGCAAAGCTCCAATCGTGATCGGAGCAAAGCTCCAATCCTCTGCGGCGTATGGTCAGGCGTTGTCTTCGCCACCCTCGAATTCGGTGTTCGGGTCGAAGAAGTTTTCCGGCCGGGCATTGTCGTTGATGTCGTCGCCATAGATGGCTTCGGCGGTGGTCAGTGTCTCGCCCTTGGCCTGGCGTTCGGCTTCGTCGGCCGTGCGGGCGATGTTGAGCGTGATCGTGACTTCGACTTCCGGATGCAACGCGATCGCCACATTGGTGAGACCGATGGTCTTGATCGGCTGATTGAGCAGGATCTGGTTGCGGTTGACCGAGAAACCTTCCGCCGTGAGCAGGTCGGCAATGTCGCGGGTCGAAACGGAACCGTAAAGCTGTCCGGTTTCACCGGCGGAGCGAACGGCGATGAAGCTCTTGCCGTCCAGCTTTTCGGCAACCTGGCTGGCTTCCGACTTGCGCTCGAGGTTGCGGGCTTCGAGCTGGGCGCGCTGGCCTTCGAACTTCTTCTTGTTGGCTTCGTTGGCGCGTAGCGCCTTGCCCTGCGGCAGCAGGAAGTTACGGGCAAAGCCGTCCTTTACCTTGACGGTATCGCCCATTTGGCCGAGGCGGGAAACGCGTTCGAGAAGAATGACTTCCATGGTTTTGTTCCTTCGGTTGGGCGCCACTCGATCGGTGAGGTCGACGCCGAATGTCATTGGAACAGGTCAGGAAGCTTGAACGCCTGGGGCGCTGGTGTCGCTGTCCTGCCTGTCGCGGCAGTTAGAGGTTTTTGACCTCAACCCGGGATTTGTTGTTCAACCCTGCGGCGCCCGTCGCCGTGGGAGAAGAGCGGGCGGCAAGCCGCCCGCATGCTAGATAATAAGCCCGAAAACTGGATCCCGGTTTTCTCGGACAAACGGAAACCGTTTGTCCAGAGATCATGGTCAGGTTTTAGCGAACCACGTAGGGCAGCAGGCCGAGGAAGCGGGCGCGCTTGATCGCCTTGGCGAGTTCGCGCTGCTTCTTCTGGCTGACGGCGGTGATGCGCGACGGCACGATCTTGCCGCGCTCGGAAATGTAGCGCTGCAGGAGACGCACGTCCTTGTAGTCGATCTTGGGCGCGTTGGCGCCGGAGAACGGGCAGGTCTTGCGGCGGCGATGGAACGGGCGCCGGGTCGGGATCTGGTTGATGTCGACCATTATTCTGCACCCCCTTCAAAGCCTTCGCGCGGACGGCGCGGACCACGATCGGCACCGGCGTCGCCGAACGAGCGCGGCGGACGATCGCCACGATCGCCGCGATCACGGTCGCCGAACGAGCGCGGACCACGATCGCCACGGTCGCGATCGCCGAAGCCGCCGCGTTCCGAGCGCTCTTCGCGCTTCTGCATCATGGCCGACGGGCCTTCCTCATGCGCCTCGACCTTGATGGTCAGGAAACGCAGCACGTCTTCGGACAGACCCATCTGGCGCTCCATCTCGTTGAGCGCGGCCGGCGGGCAATTCAGGTCCATCAGCGTGTAGTAAGCCTTCCGGTTCTTGTTGACCCGGTAGGTGAGGGACTTCAGTCCCCAGTTCTCGACCCGGCCGACGGACCCGCCATTCGCGGAGATGACACCCTTGTACTGTTCGACAAGCGCATCGACCTGCTGCTGCGAGAGGTCCTGCCGGGCAAGAAACACATGTTCGTAAAGAGCCATTATGTCTTATGCCTTTCTTCGTTTCTCTCCCGGTTCCCGGCGGCAAAAGCCTCTGCAACTTCTCTGACCCGCAAAATCGGGGAAGAAAGGAGCATGTCGAGACGGTCGAGAGCGGAGACACGGGAGGCGGAAGCACTTCTGGCATCACACGGAGGTTTTCGAAAAACCTCCGGCCCTCCGTTCAGCCCCCAGCAAGGACCGGCAGATTGCGGGCGTCTATATAGCAATCCGCCTGCAAAGCAAGGGCAGACGACGTTCTATGAGTCGCGCGAGGCCAAAATCAAGCAGCAACCGTGGCCGGAGTTTGTGGTTTTCCGCAACTTCGCCTTAACCACAAAGTCACGTGATGGGAGATGAAATCTCGCCGTAAACGGTCGATTCATCATCGAAGGGGCAAAAACCGGACAAGCCGCGACAAAAAGCGGCAGGCATTTCGGGGGTAAGAATGATTCTCAAAAAGTTCTGGCGCTCGAAGAGCGCCAATTTTTCGCTTGTAATGGGTCTGGGCCTGCCGGTCATCCTGACAGCCGTCGGTTTCGCAACCGATGTCTCCACCCTCATGCGGGCCAAGAGCGATCTTCAGAATGCCCTCGATGGGGCAAACCTTGCCTCTTCGCATCTTGGCGATCTCGACGTCACCCGCAATGACGCCTTCAACCGTTATTTCCAGGCCAATATCGTCGGGCACGGCGAACTCGGAAATGCGCAGGCGACGTTGAGCGTCGACAAGGGCATCAATTTCATCAAGACAAAGGCGGTTGCCACGGCGGACGTCAATCTGAACTTTGCCTTCCTGTTCGGCAACAGCAAGCACATCGCGGTCGATGCTGCCGCCGTCGAATCAAACAACCAGCTGGAAGTCGTGCTGGTGCTGGACAACACTGGCTCGATGGCCGGCGCGCGCATGACGGCGCTGAGGACGGCGACCAAATCGTTGCTCGATACGCTCGAATCGACAAAATCGCCGACGCGCCAGGTCCGCGCGTCGCTGGTTCCATTTGTTACAGCCGTCAACGTCGACGGTGACGAATTCGACCCGTCCTGGATCGATATGGACGGCAAGTCGTCTACCAACGGCGCCAACTTTCCGACCATCGACGGGAAGCGTCCCAATCACATGGCGCTCTTCAAACAGCTCAAGGAGACTGGATGGACGGAGCCCGGATGGAACGGTACCGGATGGAAAGGTTGCGTCGAGGCGCGACCGGGCACCTTCAATATTTCCGACACGCCGCCCGATCCGAACAAGCCCGACACGCTGTTCGTTCCGTATTTTGCGCCGGACGATCCGGAAGACGCCCAGATGCCGTCTAGCTCCTACGGCAATTCGGCTAGATACTACAACAATTCCTATCTCGACGACGTCAGCGACAAGGTCATGCTCGCCAAGAAGAAGACCAACCTTCTCGGCATCGATCTCAGTGATCTCGTCAGCGATGTGTCGACGCCCGGCAAGTCCGACAAGGAAAAGATCGCCAAATATGTTGCCCCCGCCAAGGAACTCATCACTGAGACTGGGTCGCGCATCACCGTTGGTCCCAACCGCTCTTGCCCCACACCGGTCGTCCCTCTCACCAACGATTTTGACAAGCTTCGCAAGGCGGCAAGCGAGATGACCGAGTGGAACGGCTCGGGTACCAATGTTTCCGAAGGCTTGTCATGGGGCATGCGGGTGCTGTCGCCTGGCGCGCCCTATACCGGTGGCGCGCCATGGAAGACGCCTGGCATCAGCAAGATCGTACTATTGCTCACCGATGGCGAGAACGTTGTCTATGGCGCCAGCGAACAGCCGACAAAATCAGACTACACACCCTATGGCTATCTGGCGGGTGGTCGTTTCGGATCGGACAACCAGACGACCGCTGCGCGCAATGTCGACGGCTGGACCAAAAGCGTTTGTACGCAATTGAAGAGCGAGGGCGTGCAGATCTACACAATGGTGCTGCAATCCGACACCGCCGCCAACCGCACGCTTTACAGCGCCTGCGCTTCGAACCCGAGCGACTATTATGCCGTGAACGATCCGACCAAGCTGCCGAATGTGTTCCTGCAGATCGCCAACAAGTTCACGAAGCTGCAATTGACGAACTGAGCGCCCGGCCGAACCGGTCCGGAAGGTCAAATCTGTTCAACTCGTATGGGCGACAACCTTGTCGACCGTTTCGGGGAAGAAGTCGGGCGCCGCATTGCGTTTGCCGAACATCATATCGTACTGCAAAAGGCGGAAATCGCGGATCGCCGGGTCGATCTCTTTCTGCCGCGCCCAATCGGGCGTGGCCTCGCCAGCCGGCGTCAGCAACAGGTTGCGGTCGACGACGCGGTAGCGTTCGCTCATCTGACCCAGGAAGCCGGTGTAGTAGGGATGAGTGATGCCGGCCGTCTTCAGGATATGATAGGGCAGGAAGGCTGGGCTGACGGCACCTATGTCTTGAGCCGACCCGGTGCGATTCGACCAGATGACCAGCGGCGTCTCGTGATGTTCGAGGGCGGCCTCGGGCGACGCTTCCTTGCGCGGTGCGACATTGTCCTTGAGGAACCCGGTTTCGACGTAGACCGGCCCCAGCGGCGGCAGATGGTCGCCGAAGAAGGCGATCACGGTCGGGCGGGAGCGCTTCTTCGCCCATTCGACGAGGCGTTCAAGACCACGATCGGCGTCGGCTGAGCCCTCGGCGTAGCTAAGCAGCGATTCGCGCGCCCATTGGCTGATCGGCGCCTGCACCGTATGCGTCGGATTGTAGTAGCGGTTCGGCTCATAGGGGCCGTGGTTTTGCAGGCTGACGGCAAAGAAGAACACCGGCTCGTCGCTGGCGTCCGCCTCGCTGATGATCTCGTCGGTCATCGCTGCGTCCGATGCCAGCGGCCCGCGCTTTTGCATTGGCGGCAGCGTCTCTTCCGACTTGAAGTCGTTGAAACCGAAATCAGCATAGACCGCGCCACGGTTCCAGAACCAGTTCGTGCCGGGGTGGATGGCGCGCGCCCGGTAACCCTGGCTCTTGAGGAAAGTTGCCAGCGAAGGCGTCGGCGTGCGCACGTACTGCTGATAGGGGATGCTTCCGGCAGGCAGGAACGCATTCGAGAAGCCGGTCAACGCCTCGAACTCGATGTTGGCGGTCATGCCGCCGAATTCCGGCGAGAACATAGAGCCCGAGCGCAGTGCCCGTACGTTGGGGATCGGATCTGGCTTGATGCTGACTCCGGGCAGCTTGGTCGGATCCCAGAAGGATTCGCTCATGACGATGATGATGTCGGGCTTCTCTGCCGGTACCGAGGCGCTTACGTCGGGCCTGCCGATCGCGGCAATTGCCTTGTCGGAATAGCCCGGTGGCGCCGAGACATGCGCCATCGGCACGTTGAGGGCAAAGGCCAGCGCAAAACCGTTGGAGGCATAGTTCTCCTTCTGGTCCCACATGATCGGTATGATCTGCAGCCGATCCCTGGTCCAGGAGAAGGTGGCGTAATCCATGATCGAAACGAAGAAGGCGAGCAGCGGCACTGCCAGCGTCAGCCGGGCGAGGCGCCCCTTGCGGCTGAGCGCCGGTACCTTGCGGCGCCACAGCCGCCAGCCGTAGACGAGCAGCGATAGGCCGGCGACGATGCCGACGACCATGGCGAGCGCGGTCATCGGCCGATCGCGCACCAGCAGCGGCAACAGCGCGAAGATCTGACGGGCATAGAGGAAATCGGTCGGATAGAGCGGATCGCCGAGATAGTGAGATTTCTGGTGACCGACGAAAGCAAGGGAAAGCGTCAGCGGCGCGACAATCATCAGGCTCTGGTGGCTGCGCCCAAGCACCGCATCGAGGCCAACCAGGATCAGCGCAAACACGACAATGGTGGTCCAGCCCGGCTTGAGCGGCTGCAGGAAGAAGGAGACCGTGCCGGCAAAGTCGCCGCGCACGATCAGTTCGATGGCAAACACCAGGATGGCAGCGATGGCCAGGCTGACCAGACCATAGCGCACGACCGGCCATCTCCTGCCCGGCAGGTAGCCGGTGGAGGGGTCGTCTTCCAGGAACTGTGGCGCGGCCTTACCGGCGCGTTTTGAACTCTTTGCCACTTTTGATTTCCCCACCCAGCGACAACACGTCACTCGATTGTCATGGATTTGTCACGCAATGCTAGCGCCTGTAAGCAAAATAAGAAGAGCCAGCAAACGAATCGTGAGCGGTTTTCATCAGGTGTGATCGCCCAAAAAGCTTTTCGGAACAGGCACTCGGCGGGTGACACTGCCGTCAGGAAGGGTTGAAGTGGCTTGACTTGGCAGCCTGCCTTGCGTCACAGGCAAGCAAAACTCGTCTACCAGGCAAGCAAAACCAACCCTTGGGAGCCCTCGCATGGCCGTTGCATTCACCTTTCCTGGACAAGGCAGCCAAGCTGTCGGCATGGGCAAGGATCTCGCCGACGCCTTTCCGGAGGCGGGCAGGATTTTCCAGGAGGTCGATGACGCGCTCGGCGAAAACCTGTCGAAGCTGATCTGGGAAGGACCGGAAGAGACGTTGACGCTGACCGCCAATGCGCAACCGGCGCTGATGGCGGTGTCGCTGGCCGCGATCCGGGCGCTGGAAGCGCGTGGTTTGTCGCTGAAAGGCAAAGTCGCCTATGTCGCGGGCCATTCGCTGGGCGAATATTCGGCGCTCGCGGCGGCAGGCTTCGTTTCGGTTGCCGATGCCGCCCGGCTCCTGCGCATCCGTGGCAACGCGATGCAGGCGGCGGTGCCGGCCGGCGAGGGCGCTATGGCGGCGATCATCGGACTGGAGCAGGCCGATGTCGAAGCTGCCTGCGCCGAGGCCGCCCAAGCGTCCGGGAAGGGCTCTGTCTGCCAGGTGGCGAACGACAATGGTGGTGGCCAGTTGGTCATTTCCGGTGCAAGAGCCGCAGTGGAACTGGCGGCAAAACTGTGCACTGAAAAGGGAGCCAAGCGCGCGCTGATGCTGCAGGTGTCTGCGCCCTTCCACTCGGCGCTGATGACGCCCGCGGCCGAGATCATGCGCGAGGCGCTGGCCAGCGTGACGAAGGCCGCGCCGGTGGTGCCCATCGTCTCCAATGTCACCGTCACCCCGACCAACGACCCCGACGAGATCGCGCGGCGTCTGGTCGAGCAGGTGGTCTCCCGCGTGCGCTGGCGCGAGACGGTGGAATGGCTTGGGGCAAACGGAGTCACCACGCTTTATGAGATCGGCGCCGGAAAGGTGCTTTCAGGATTGGCGCGGCGCATCAACCGCGACATCGCCGCCGCGTCGGTCGGCTCCGCGGCCGAGGTCGAGGCAGTGCTAGCCGCGTTGAGTTGACCTACGCACACCAGGCTTGAAATCCTGACGTCATGACGATACATGAATACATGTATTCACATGGAGAGTGGTATGCCGACCTCGATCCGACTTGCTCCCGAAATCGAAGAACGCTTGGATTTCCTCGCGACCAAGACCGGCCGGAGCAAAGCTTACTATCTACGTGAGCTTATCGAACGCGGTCTTGAGGACATTGAGGACTATTATCTCGCGGCGGAGGTCCTGGAACGGATCAGACGCGGTGACGAGGATGTCATGAAGCCAGAGGACTTCTGGCGTGGCCTGGACGCTTGAATATGCCCGCTCGGCGCGCAAATTCGTCGAAAAGCTGGATCCGCAAACACGCACCCGAATTCGCGACTTCATCGAGAACCGTATCGCCGCTCTCGACAATCCACGGGAGGCTGGCAAACCGCTGAAGGGTCCGCTTGCGACCTTTTGGAGGTATCGGGTTGGGGATTATCGAATTATCTGTGATGTGCAGGACAGCCGGCTCGTAATTCTGGTGGTGACGATAGGCCATCGCGGCGACGTTTACAGATAGCCAATTCACGGGCTGTCCGATTTCAGAAGAGGATTGAGACATGTTCGAATTGACCGGCCGCAAGGCGCTCGTTACCGGTGCGTCCGGGGGCATCGGCGAGGCCATCGCTAGGGTGCTGCATGCGCAAGGCGCGATCGTCGGCCTGCATGGCACCCGCGTCGAGAAACTCGAAGCGCTGGCTGCCGAGCTTGGCGACCGGGTCAAGCTGTTCCCAGCCAATTTGTCGAACCGTGACGAGGTCAAGGCGCTCGGCCAGAAGGCCGAGGCCGATCTCGAAGGCGTCGACATCCTCGTCAACAACGCCGGCATCACCAAGGACGGGCTATTCGTGCGCATGTCGGATGCCGACTGGGATACCGTGCTCGAGGTCAATCTGACCGCAGTGTTCAGGCTGACCCGCGAGCTCACCCATCCGATGATGCGCCGCCGCCACGGGCGCATCATCAACATCACCTCGGTCGTCGGCGTCACCGGCAATCCCGGCCAGACCAACTACTGCGCCTCCAAGGCCGGCATGATCGGCTTTTCCAAATCACTGGCGCAGGAGATCGCCACCCGCAACATCACCGTCAACTGCGTCGCCCCGGGCTTCATCGAATCGGCGATGACCGGCAAGCTCAACGACAAGCAGAAAGAGGCGATCATGGCGGCGATCCCGACGCGCCGCATGGGCACCAGCGTTGAAGTCGCGTCCGCCGTCGCCTATCTCGCCTCCAACGAAGCCGCCTACGTCACGGGCCAGACCATCCATGTAAACGGTGGCATGGCGATGATCTGACCGGACTGTGGCACTTCCCCGCGCATCCGCTTTGTTCGGGATGAGGCTTCGAACAATGACTAGGCGGAGAGGCTCAGCTTGAATTTTCCTGCGCTTCTCGTCCTGCCGCGCCGGGCAATCATATGATTTGTCAGCACGGTTTCTTCGATGGGCTTCGACATGAAGAACCCTTGAGCGCGGTGGCATTGTTCAGCGATCAGAAAATCTAGCTGCGCTTCGTTTTCCACCCCCTCGGCCACGACTGTCAGGCTGAGCGAATTGGCCAGCGCTATGATCCCTCGCACCACATTCTGCTTTTTCGGGGACGACGCCAAATCGCTCAAGAACGACCGGTCGATCTTCAACTGATCCAGGTTGAAATCGGCGAGATAGCCGAAACTCGCATAGCCGGAGCCAAAATCGTCGAGGGCCAAACTGACTCCGATGTTTCGAATTTCGGTCAGGATATGCAAGGCGCTTCGGCTGTTCTGGACAAACACCCCTTCAGTGATTTCCAGCTGCAGACGTGACGCCGGCAGTCCCGTTTGTCGCAACACTTCAACCAGGTGGGTGAAGTAGACGTCGTTCTGAAGACTCTTGCCTGAAACATTTGCCGAGCAGACAAAGTCCTCCGGGCAAATGGGCAGCCACTGCGCTGCCTGCCGGCAAGCCTTGCTCAAGACCAATTTGTCTAGTTCCAAAATCAGGTCGCTTCGTTCGGCTGTTGGAATAAACGATATTGGCGGCCGAATCGCCCCTGAGATCGGGTCGCGCCAGCGGACCAGGGCCTCGGCACCGGTCATGCGGCCGGTTGCCAACTCGAATTGCGGTTGCCAGACCAGGAAAAATTCGTCGCAATTAAGCGCTCGCTTGATTGCGGCCTCTTCACCAAGTTGCACATCGATTTGGCTGAGGATTGCAGGAGAAAATGTAACCAGATCAGCTCGCCCCTGGGCTTTTGCGGCGTAGAGAGCGCTGTCCGCATTGCGCATCAAGGTTGAAATGTCCGCACCATGCTCCGGAAAACTGGCCATGCCGATGCTTGCGCCAACTCGAACTTGATGGCCTTCCAATTCGGCAAACCCATTCAGTTGCTCCCGAAGACGATTGCCGAGAGCTTTTTCGGCCGCATGCGCCACTCCAATCTCGATGATGGCGAACTCGTCTCCACCCAGTCGAACAGCAAATACATCGCCGGGACGTTCGATCAACTGCAGGGTTTCGGCGACGGCTTTCAGCAGGAGATCGCCAACGTGATGGCCGAACGTATCGTTCACATTCTTGAAATGATCGAGGTCGATCAGGTAAAGATGGAGTTGCTTGCCAGCTAGCTTCGCCTGATCCAGCAAATCGTCTCTGTTGGCCGACATCCAGGCACGATTCTTCAGACCAGTAGTCGCGTCACGCCAAGCCAGAAATTCCAGTTTCTTTATGGTCTCGCGGCGGCCGATAAGCAACACTGCCGTTCCGATTGCAAGTAGTGACAAGATCGCCAATGCGACGGCTATCTGATAATTAAATCTATTCAGGCTGATTTCCGAGGCGTAGAGATCGGCGTTTACCTGTTCGCCGAATTTATAATACTCATCATTCATTCGGGCTACGATCTGATCGAGTTCAAGCCCCATTTCCTTCAATCTGTCTGCATCGAGAGGTAGCCCGGCCGCGATCAGCGCATCAATCCGCGTTACTGAGTCGTTGACGCGCGGCACGATCGCCGCATAGGCAGGAATTTCGCGACTCGTTCCACTGCCGTCGACCCGCTCGAAGCGGACATAAACCAGATCATTTGCCGCCAATAGCTGATCGAGGCTTGCTGCGGACGTGGGCGCAGCTTGAGCGAGCGAAACCATATCCCGCAAGTGCGTCACGTCGCGTATGGCGATGTGGAATTCGCGGATGGCGAAAAACCCGAACCGGGGCAGCGAGGACTCTATCTTGCTGATGCTGAGAAACAACACCGTGATCAAGATGCCCGAACAGGCCACTGCCGCAGCTATAGCTGTCCCGTATGTAACCGGAACTCGCCAGCCCGTCTTTCCAAACCTTGCCATCAAGGTCACGCGGGCGCTAGTTGCCGGATTCGATCGCCTTGATCAGCCAGACCCATCGTGGTTTGCGAATCGGTGTATCGAAGCTAGGATAGTCATTGAGGGGGTATACGAGCCGGGTGGGACCCTGGGTGCGTCGGGTCAGTAACTTTCCGTCCTGTCGCGTGGCGAGCAGGAGAGGACCGTCGGTCCAATCCTCTCTCGGAATTATCTGCACATAGTCGTCGACGGCTCGCAGAACAACAGAATCCTTGCCTTCCAATCCAACCAGCTTGAGCACATCGCTGAACAGGACGCCTTCAAACGTAAGCTGGCCGCTTTCGAAAGGGCTTGGGGTGGTGATCCTATAGAGGCCGAGCTTCTCCAACTGCCTCAACGTGATCGGAGTCGATTCACCGTTCATCTGGATATTGAAAGCAACTGTGTCCGGCGGTTCTGGGAGCTTTATGGATTCCAATGCCCGCGCAGGCAGAATGCCAAGTGCGAAAACCGCCAGTATGACTAGGCAGCGCTTGATCGTCAGGCGTCTTTTGTTGAGCAAGGATGACATGCGTCCACTCCTTTTCTTGTTATCGCAAGCCGGCGCCACCGTTGCCGAGGCGCCATTTCTTGGCGGAATCATTAACGCTACCATGGCCGAGTAACTTTTCAGTTAGCGGCCTATCGCCAATGTTGATTTTCGTCTGGGTGGTCGGCATGCCCAGGAAGCCCGTTTTGATATGCGACGGATGGGATGGAGCAGGGTCGCGTCGGAACCCGTTCAAAGTCATCAGAGAAGGCCCATTTCGGCTTGGACCTCAGCCGATTTTCGTGTAATGCGGCCCGCAACCCGGCGGTTCGGGCAAAAACCGGTCCGTAGCCGTTGCGTTTCCGGCAGGACCATCTTTCAGCTTGATTAGCGGCATTCTGCCCGCTAACGAAGACAGACAAACAAAAGACGAGGATGCCCAAATGAGTGACACCGCAGAGCGCGTCAAGAAGATCGTCATCGAGCACCTTGGCGTCGATGCTGACAAAGTGACGGATCAGGCGAGCTTCATCGATGATCTGGGCGCCGACAGCCTTGACACGGTCGAACTCGTCATGGCGTTCGAAGAAGAATTCGGCGTCGAGATTCCCGACGACGCAGCCGAGACCATCCTGACCGTCGGCGATGCGGTGAAATACATCGACAAGGCTTCGGCCTGACACTTTCCGCAGTCATCACCGGGGAGGACCTGCGATGAGGCGTGTCGTCGTCACGGGCCTTGGGCTGCTGTCGCCGTTCGGCATGGGCTTCGAGCACAGCTGGAAGGAATTGCTGACCGGCCGCAGCGCTGCCAAGCGCATCACCGAGTTCGAGGTGGAAGATCTTGCCTGCAAGATCGCCCACGTCATTCCGCGTGGCGACGGCAGCAATGCCACCTTCAATCCCGAGGCCGTGCTCGAGCCGAAGGAATTGCGCAAGATCGGCGACTTCATCCTGTACGGGATTGCCGCCGCCGACGAAGCGCTGAAGGATTCCGGCTGGGAGCCGAAGACGCACGCCGAGCAATGCGCCACCGGCGTCCTGATCGGCTCCGGCATTGGCGGCATCGAGGGCATCGCAGAGAACGCGATGATCCTTAGGGAACGCGGCCCCCGCCGCATCAGCCCTTTCTTCATCCCGGGCCAGATCATCAATCTTGTCTCCGGGCAGGTTTCGATCCGGCACGGGCTGAAAGGCCCTAACCATGCCGTGGTCACGGCCTGCTCCACCGGCGCCCACGCCATCGGCGATGCCGCCCGGTTGATCATGTGGGGCGATGCCGACGTGATGCTGGCAGGCGGCGCCGAAGCGCCGGTGACGCGGCTGTCGATCGCCGGCTTCGCCGCATGCCGGGCGCTGTCGACGGAACGCAATGATTCGCCGGACACGGCGTCGCGCCCCTATGATCGCGACCGTGACGGCTTCGTCATGGGCGAGGGGGCCGGCGTTGTCGTGCTCGAGGAGCTCGAGCATGCCAAGGCGCGCGGCGCCAAGATCTATGCCGAGGTCACGGGCTATGGTCTCACCGGCGACGCGCATCACATCACCGCGCCCGCCGAGGATGGCGATGGTGCCTTCCGTTGCATGACGGCGGCGTTGAACCGGGCCAAGCTGGCCCCCGCCGATGTCGATTACATCAACGCGCACGGCACCTCGACCATGGCCGACACGATTGAGCTCGGCGCTGTCGAGCGGCTTGTCGGCAATGCTGCGTCGAAGATTTCGATGTCGTCGACCAAGTCTTCGATCGGCCATCTGCTTGGGGCGGCGGGTGCCGCCGAAGCGATCTTTTCGATCCTTGCCATCAGAGACAATGTCGCCCCGCCGACCATCAACCTCGACAATCCGGAACGCGAAACCGCGATCGACCTGGTGCCGAACAAGCCGCGGGCCCGCCAGATCGACGTGGCGCTGTCCAATTCCTTCGGCTTTGGCGGAACCAACGCGTCGCTTGTCTTCCAGCGCTACAATGGCTGATCGTCCGGCTGACGGGCGCCGCTTTGGCGTGCCATCAATTTTGCCATATTCGCCCCTACTCTACCGCTGGGGATTCGTTGGGCGATCAAACGGTAGGGCGAAATGAACACAAATCCGGCAAGCAACGGAGAATTGGGGCAGCGGCCCGCGACATCCAGTCCGATCGTGCCGAAAACGGCCAGCGAGGCGTTGCGGCCGGAGGCCGGCACGCCGCCGCCGAAGCGCTCGCGAGCATCACGCAGCCAACTCGTCGTGTTCATGAACTTCGTCATTTCCTCGGTGATGCTGATGGTTCTGGCGGCCGGCGTCGCGGTCTATTTCGGCAAGCAGGAATTCACCGAACCCGGCCCCTCGGCCAATGGCGACACCTTCCTGGTCAAGCCGAACACCGGTGTCCAGGACATCGCCGACCAACTCGAACGCCGCGGACTGGTCAGCGACGCTCGGATCTTCCGCCTTGGCGTGCGCGCCTTCGGCAATGATTCCGCGCTGAAGGCCGGCGAGTACGAGATCAAGCCCAGGGCTTCTATGCGCGACATCATGGAGCTTTTGAAGAGCGGCAAGTCGGTGATGTATTCGCTAACCGTTCCAGAGGGGCTGACGGTCGAGCAGGCGCTGCAGCGCATCGCCGACGAGACTGCCTTGAGTGGCGATATGCCGGCGACCATTCCTTCGGAGGGCAGCCTCGCCACCGACACGCTGCGATTCACGCGCGGCGCGACACGCCAGCAGATGATCGACAAGCTGCTGGCCGATCAAAAGAAGCTGGTTGATGATGTCTGGCAGCGGCGCGCGCCGGACCTGCCGCTGGCCAACGTCGAAGAGTTTGTCACGCTGGCGTCGATCGTCGAGAAGGAAACGGGCAAAGGTGACGAGCGTTCACGGGTTGCCGCCGTCTTCCTGAACCGGCTTGCCAAGGGCATGCGCCTGCAATCCGATCCAACCATCATCTACGGTCTGTTCGGCGGCAAGGGCAAGCCGGCGGACCGGCCGATCTACCAGTCCGACATCCAGAAGCAGACGCCCTACAACACCTACTTGATCAACGGCTTGCCGCCGACGCCGATCGCCAATCCCGGTCGCGCGGCGCTGGAGGCGGTAGCCAATCCGTCGAAGACGGACGACCTCTATTTCGTCGCCGATGGTAACGGCGGGCACGTCTTTGCCGCGACGCTGGAAGAGCACAATGAGAATGTCGCCCGCTATCGCGCCTTGCAGAAGAAGCAGGCAGATGAGGCTGCCAAGACCATCAACACCAGTGGCGCCGGGGACGGCAATGTCGACAAGCCCGCTGACGCTGGGGCCGCTGGGCCGGCTGACGGTGGCGACGACAACGGCGGGGACGCGGGCGCTGCCCAGTAGAATAAGGAAGGGCCTTGCCCACCAGGCGATGCCCTGACATTTGCAAAAGCGCCGCGCGTCCTATTTTGAGGCGTCTGCGGCGCAGTCATTTTCAAGCCGCACTTGCTCCTCGCCGCAAAGCCGGTTTCGGGGTGTGCGCCAGGGACGTGTGGACGATATGAATTTGCAGAGCATGACCGGTTTTGCACGTGCCGTCGCCGAGCATGAAGGCACCTCGATTGCCTGGGAGGTCAAGTCCGTCAACGGCAAGAGCGTCGAGATACGGCTGCGATTGCCGCCAGGCTTCGAGCGGCTGGAACCAGCCGTCAGGCAGACACTTCAGAAGCGTTTTGCACGCGGCAATTTCCAGGCGACGCTGACCATCGGGCGTGCCGCCGGCGCGCTGGCGCAACCGGTCGTCAATGAAGCCTTCCTGAAGGATCTGGCAGGGCTCGCCAAGCGGCTGCAGGAGCAATTCGGCTTTGCTCCCGCGACATCAGACGGATTGCTTTCGCTGCGCGGCGTCCTCGACATTCCCGAAACTGTCGAAACCGAAGAGGCGAGGGCTGCGCTCGATGCAGCAATCATGGCCGCGCTCGAGGTGGCCCTGAAAGGGCTCGAACAGGCACGACAAAGCGAGGGTGCCGCGCTGGCTTTTCTGTTGTCGGGCCATATCGACATAATCGAGGTGCTGACGCTGCGGGCCGAGGCGGATCCGTCACGCGAGACGGCGGTGATCCGCGAACGCATTGCCGAGCAGGTCAGGCTGCTGATGGACGCTTCCGCCAATCTGGACGCGACCCGGCTGTACATGGAGGCGGCGTTCCTCGCCACCAAAGCTGATATTCGCGAAGAGATCGACCGGCTGAAGACGCATATCGCATCAGGTCGGGCACTGCTTGAAGGCGGCGGTGCAATCGGCCGCAAGCTCGATTTTCTGGCACAGGAATTTAACCGCGAATCGAATACGCTATGTTCGAAGTCGAATGCCGCTGCCGTTACCGCGATCGGGTTGGAGCTGAAGGCGGTGGTCGACCAGTTTCGTGAACAGATCCAGAATCTGGAGTAGCCGATGGTTGCCAAGGATTTGGGGTCCCGTATTCGCCGCCGGGGCCTGATGCTCGTCCTGTCGTCGCCGTCTGGCGCCGGCAAGTCGACGATCGCGCGCAATCTTCTGGAAAGCGATTCCAGTCTCGAACTGTCGGTCTCCGTCACCACCAGACCGCGCCGCGGCAGCGAGATCGAGGGCGTCCACTATCATTTCCGGACGATGCGCGAGTTTGAGCGGCTGCGCGATTCCGACGCGCTGCTGGAATGGGCCGAGGTGCATGGCAATTGCTACGCGACCCCGCGTGAGCCGGCCGAACTGGCGCTGTCTGAAGGACGCGACATGCTGTTCGACATCGACTGGCAAGGTGCCCAGCAACTCAAGGAGAAGATGCGCGCCGACATTGTCTCGATCTTCATCCTGCCGCCATCGATGAAGGAATTGAAGGCGCGGCTGAAGCGCCGCGCCGAAGACCAGGAGGCAGTGATCGAGACGCGGTTGAAAAACGCCCGCAACGAGATCGAGCACTGGAAGGAATATGATTTCGTCATCGTCAATGACGACCTCGACCGCGCCTTCGCCGAAGTGCGCGGCATCGTCGTCGCCGAGCGGCTAAGACGTGATCGCCGGCCAGGCCTGTTCGATTTCGTCTCGGGACTGTTGGACGAGAAGACGGGCTGAACGGCTTTAGGGCGCTATGCCATCGACCAGGATCAGGTTTCGGCTGAGCGCCGCATCGCGCACGTCCAGTGCCGACGCGTACTCGGCGGAGGCGTACCAACGTCTGGCCCGTTCCATGTCAGGAAATTCGACGACGATCAGCGGTCCGGGATGCCACATGCCTTCCAGTGTCTCTACCCGTCCGCCGCGCACCAGATAGCGCCCGCCATGCTGGGCGATAGAAGTCGCCGCGCGGGATCGGTAGGTCTCGATGGCCTCTTCGTCGCGGATCGTGACATCGGAAATGACATAGGCGGGCATTTTGATCCTCCGGCGTGTTCGCCAGATTATCTATGCCTCGAGCAAAACGCTTCCAGACCCGCCGGCACTACACCGCATTGGTCAGCCGCACGAATTCCTCGACGCTGAGCGTCTCGGCACGGCGTGTCGGATCGATGCCTGCACGGGTGAGCAGCGCCTCGCCCCCCAAGCTTTTCACGCTCTGCCGCAGCATCTTGCGGCGTTGGCCGAAGGCGGCTTCGGTGACGCGGCCGAGTTTTTTCACCTCGGCGGCCAGCGGAGCCAGGCGCGGCACCAGATGCACCACCGAGGAGGTGACCTTCGGCGGCGGCGTGAATGCCTGTGGCGGCACGTCGAAGGCGATCCTCGCCTTCGTCCGCCAGCCGGCAAGAACCCCGAGCCGGCCATAGCTGTCGCTGCCGGCTGGCGCGACGATGCGCTCGGCGACCTCGCGCTGGAACATCAACGTCATCGAGGTGTAGAAGGGCGGCCAATCGCTGACCGTCAACCAGCGCACCAGCAGCTCCGTGCCGATATTGTAGGGCAGGTTGGCCACGATCTTTACTGGGCCACCGCCCCCGGCCGCTCTACTGGCTAGTGCTGCGAAATCGGTCTTCAGCGCATCGCCGGACACAATCTCAAGCCGGTCGGGATAATGGTCGGACACTTCGGCAAGCGCTGCCAGGCAGCGTTCGTCACGCTCGATGGCAATGACGTGGCGCGCTCCGTTGGAGAGCAAGGCGCGGGTCAACCCGCCAGGACCGGGACCGACCTCGATCACGGTTGCATTGGACAAGTCGCCGGCGGTGCGTGCGATCTTGCCCGTGAGGTTCAGGTCGAGCAGGAAATTCTGGCCGAGCGCCTTCCTTGCCTGCAGCCCGTGACGCTCGATCACCTCGCGCAGCGGCGGCAGCCCGTCGACGCTCATGCCTTCGATCTCATGCGGCAACCGGTCCCGTGTTCGTGTCGGCCAATTGCCGGGCAAGCTTCAATGCCGCCATCAGGCTGTCGGGCCGCGCCACGCCCTTGCCGGCGATGTCGAAGGCGGTGCCGTGGTCGGGCGAAGTGCGGATGAAGGGCAGGCCGAGCGTGACATTGACCGCCTCGTCGAAGGCCAGCGCCTTGGCCGGGATCAGCGCCTGGTCGTGATACATGCAAAGGGCGACGTCGTAGCCGGCCCGCGCCCGGGCATGGAACAACGTATCGGCGGGCAGGGGACCGAAAGCATCGATGCCCTCGGCACGCAGGATTTCGATTGCCGGACGCACGATCTGCTCGTCCTCGAGGCCCATGGCGCCGCCTTCACCGGCATGCGGATTGAGCCCGGCAACGGCCAGCCGTGGCTTTGCGATGCCGAAGCGGCGAGCGAGGTCGGCGGCGGTGATGCGCGCGGTGGCGACGATCAGTTCGGTGGTCAGGGCCTTCGGTACTTCGGCCAGCGCAATGTGGATGGTAACGGGGACGGTGCGCAGGTCGGGGCCTGCCAGCATCATCACCGGCATCGCCTCGACGCCGCTGTGCCGGGCCGTCAGATGCGCCAGATATTCGGTGTGGCCGGGGAAGCGGAAGCCGGCATCGTAGAGCGGCTTCTTGGCGATGGGGCAGGTGACGACCGCCAAAGCTTCGCCGGCAAGGCAGTCGGCGACGGCACGGTCGATGGCCTCGATGGTTGCTGCGGCATTGGCCGGGTCGGGCCGGCCAGGGCTGTCGATACTGTGGGCAGTCAGCGGCACGATCGGCAGGGCGCCGGCAAAGACTTGCGCCGCTTGTGATGGTGTCGTTTCGACGATCGGCAGCGAAATGCCGAGGAGGCGCGCCCGCGACACGATCAGCGCCGGATCGGCGAGCAGATAGAAGGGAGGCAGGGCGGCGGCCTCGCGCGCCATGAAAGCAGCGATGGCGATCTCCGGCCCGATGCCGGACGGATCGCCGGCGCTCAACGCGAGCGCAATCATTGGGCTGCCCACGTCAGCGCTTGACGATGCGGGCTTTCGCCTTCAGCTCGTCGACATATTTCTTGCTGAGTTCGTCGGCGTTCTTGTCGCCGGAGCCTTCGTTCTCAAACACCATCTGGGCGACCTTGTCGTCTGACACTTCGCGCGACGAGCAGATACCGATGAATTCGACGCCGCGTTCGGTCGCGCGTGTGACGGTGGCGCCACCGACCTTGGTAGCCTTGATCTGCTCGGCCCAGTCCGGCGGCAGCTGCGGTGCCAGCACCCGGCCCAGATCGCGAACGGTAACGTCGATCAGACCCTTGGCGAATTCGCGGGTCGTGTTGCAGCCGCTGAAGCGGGCACGCATTGCGTCGGCCTCGCGCTTGCGCTTAGCCAGCGTTGCGCTGCGTTCGGCCGCCGGCACCACGAAGATGACCTGCTGCAGCATGTACTCGGTAGCGCTCGGCTTGGCGCCGCCTTTTTCGAGCATCTTCCTGACAAGATCCTGTTCGCTGACGGCACCGGTACCATCGCCGGAACGGTAGCGCGCGCTCAAGGCCTGGTTCCAGGCCATTTGGGCGCGAATGAATTCCTTGAAGTGGCTCTTGCCGACGCCTGACTTCTCCATGACGCCGTCGAGCTGGCTGAGCTGCATCTTGTTGCTCGAAGCAAAGCGTTGATATGCCGCCTCGACCTGCGCGTCGCTGATGCGGATACCAAGCCGCTTTGCTTCGGCCATGCGCAGCGTCTGGTCGATCATTTCCTGGCCGGCGTCACCCTTCTTGCGCTGCAGCTTCAGAAAAGCGGCGCGATGGGCGATGTCGCCGGTGGTGACCGGAATGTCGTTGACGACGTATTTGATCTCGCTGGCGAAAGCCGGTGGCGTCATCACGGTAAGCGACAGGGACGTCGCTGCCACCAGCAACGCGAAACCTGCTGAAAAGAGGTATTTCCTCATCGTTGGTATCCCAATTCTATCCCGGCTCCGCCCAATTTCAGCTTTTCCAGGTGCGCGAAATCCGTGCCAGCCCTATGCGGCGAAACGATGTCGCCGACTGTTACTGGATCGTGTCGACGCCGTTGGTCGACGAGCCGAAATCGCCGAGGGTGCGGAACGACAGATTGAAGCCGATGCTCTGCGAGACTTCCCTGGTGTTCAGGTCGCGCGACTGCGAGTAGGTCATCAGATAGGTGAAGCAGGAATCGTTGTAGGCGAAGCCGACACCATCCCTGACCAACAGGTTTTCCTGAAGGTCGTAAGTTCCGGTACCGAAGACGCGCCAGTTCTCGGCAAGATGCGTCGATGCGCCAAGCGTGACCTCGTGACGATCGGTCGTGAAACCGTACAGGGGCTGGGCCTGGATGAAGGCGTATTTGGCGCTCAGTGACACGGGCAGGCCGGAATAGGCGGCTTTCACCTCGGTGCGGCGGTTCTCGAAGGTCTGTTCGTCGAAACGGCCGCTGATCGAGGCAGCGAATCCATTGGGACTGCTGATGCCGAACAGACCGACATAGTCGGACTTGGTCGTGTCGAGGCCGGAATTGGCCCCGACATTGACCAGATCCGGCGCGGCGAAGGAGTTCTCGCCGCCGATCTGGTAGGATTGGCCGAAAATGGCATTGGTGCCCCAGCCATTATTGTAGGAGCCGGAATAGCGGAAGCCGACATTGGCGCGCGAACCGCCTTCGACGCGGTCATAACCGGAGAACTTGTCGCGTTCGAACAAGGTTGTCGCGTCGAAGACCATGCTTTGAGCGTCTTCGTTGGGGACGGCGAGACCGCCGACATACTGCTCGTTCGGGCGCATGAAGACCTGCGCCATCGGCTCGATCACGTGACTGGACCCGCTGGCCAGGGAAAACAACACAGGCCAACGCATCTCGAGGCCTGCGGTTGCCATGAAGCGGGCAAACGACGAGCGCATGTCGTCCTGCTGGCCCAAATTTGTTGCCATGTTGTTGATGGCGTCGAGCGATGCCGACGACGCTTTGAGGTAGTCCACGTCGCCCTGCAGCGCCAGCAACGGCGTCAGCACCAGTCCGTCATCGGTGACGAAGCTCCGCTTCCACTCGGCTTCGGCGGTGAGGCGCCCGGATTCGCCTTCAATACCGGGGACACGCTGCGTGGGGACGAAGAAGGTCTTGTCGAGATCGTCGCGGCTGATGACCCGTGTGTTGGCATTGAGCGACAGCTGGCCGCCGGCCATCGACACGTCGGGAATGTAGGCGTAGTCGAGCGACGGCAGCACCCAGGGCTGCTGGCCGCTTCGCGCCGCGGCATTGCTGCTAAGCGTATCCTCCTGCACATCGAAATGCATGGCGCGCACGTCGAAATGGTTGCGGCCGTTGAGACCCGTCAAGTAGACCGACGACTGGTGGACGGAGGCATTGTACTTGTCGATGTTATAGGTATGCGAGAAGTTCTTGTCGGTCTGCAGCAGCACGTCCCAGCCGAAATTCCAGCGCTGATTGATAGCGAACTGGCCCTGCGTGCCCATCATGCCACGGAATTTGTTGGGATCGCCCGCCGCACCCGTATCGACGTTGTGCCCGGCGGTGCTGGGGAAGGCAGCCGTGTCGAGGAAGGCGTTGGGATCCTGCTGATGGATTCCGGCGATCTTCAAGCTGTACTGGCCATTGTTGAAGCGCTGGCGCCACTCAGCCTCACCGAGGAAGCCTTGCTTGGTGTAGCCGGTGCCTGTGACGGTCAGGTCATAGGTCGGCGACAATGCAAAGTAATAGGGAATCTTTACGCCGACGCCGAGATCGTTTTTGTAGACGATGCCGGGTATCAGGAAGCCGCTCTTGCGCTTCACCGTCGGGTCGGCAATCTCGAATGCAGGCAGATAGGCGAGCGGAAAGCCGAAGAACTCGAAATTCGCGTTCTCGAAGCGAACCGTCTTCTTCTCGCCGTTCCAGATGATCTTCCGCGCCTTGACCCGCCAGGTCGGCGCTTTGTCGGGCTTGTCCTCGCACGGTTCGCAGGCGGTGTAGACGCCATTGTGGAACGTGGTCAGGACGCCGCCCATGCGCTCGGCACTTTCGGCGGCGAAATACGCCTTGTCGATGGTTTCGACGCGCAACGCGTTGACGAAGCCGTCGGCGAAGTCATCGGTGATGTCGATATGTTCCGAATTGATCTTGGTGCCGTCGCTGTTGACGACCTCGACATTGCCGCTCGCGACCATCCGCTTGGTGTTGCGGTTGTATTCGACCCGCTGGGCGACAAGGCGATTGCCACCGTAGTCGATCTGCACGCCACCGACGGCGGTCACCGTCTGATTGTCGTTGTTGTAGACCAGCGTATCGGCCGCCAGCAACATCTGCGAGCCGGACGGAACCGTTGTCGCCATGTCGCCAACATCCTGCGCGAAGGCCGGCATCGGGACGGCGCAGGTAAGCAGGCACGCCAAGGCGGTCGCCGCATAGAGGCGCGCCAACCGGGCCTGCCTGTTGCTGGGCAAAAACGCCTCTCTCACTAGCCGTCTTCCTTGTATAACAGGAAAGTCACCCCGAAGAACATAGCCACCACGACGGGCACCCAGGCGGCTACGACAGTCGGCACGAATCCCGCCACGCCGAATGCCTTTACCAGCACCGAAACGACATAAAGCAGAAAGCCAGCGATGATGCCACCCAGAATCATCGTCGCCGACTGCCCCATCCTAGCAAATCGCATTGAAACCGTTGCCGCAATCAGCGTCATGGCGACGAGAAGGAACGGCAACGCCACCAGCGAATCAAACTGCATGGCAAAGGCATTTGCCTTGAGGCCGAAGGAACGGGCAATTTCGATCTTTCCCGGCAGATCGTAGAACGGGATGGTTTCGGGCCGCGCCAGCCGTTCCTGCACGAATTCGGGCTTCAGATTGGTTGGCACGCGATCGTTTGCCGATGCCTGGATCGTGCCGTTCTGCAATGTCTTGACGTCCTGCAATTCCCAATAGCCGTCGCGCAGGAAGGCACGGGCGGCGTCCTTGCGCTCGACGATGTTGCCTTGCGGGTCGAGAACGAAAAAGACGACATCGGCCATCTCCAGGCCCTGGTTCAAGATGGCCCGCGCGCCGATGATGGTGTCCCCCGAACCGGTTTTCTGCCGAATCCAGGGTGCGGCATCGGCCGAAACCTTGTTCGATTTTCCGGAACGCAGCTGGGTTTCGATCTGCTCGGACCAGGAGAATGCATGCGCGGCGAGCGGATTGATGACGCCAACTGACAGGACGCCGAACAGCAAGGCTCCGATGCAGCATGGCAAGAGGAATTGCCAGGCGGAAACGCCTGCGGAACGCGCGATGACCAATTCGTAGCGCCGGTTGAGCGACACCAGCGTCGCCATCGCCGAGAAGAGACCGACGAACGGCACGGTCTGCAGCATGATCATCGGCATCCGGAGGCCTGAGATGGCCACTGCCGTCCCGTAGGTGAAGCCGGGCAGGCCGGTGGTGCGGCCGGAGAGCTCGGTGAAATCGATCAGGAACACCAGCGCCAGAAGCCCGATGAAGAACCAGATAGTGATCGTCACATAGCGGAAGAAGAAATAGCGGCCCAGCGTCCAGCCCATCAGCCGACCCCTTGCCCTGAAGTGCCGCGCCCGGACAGCCGCAGTTTGAGGGCGTTCCAGCTGTCACCGATGCGGGTGGCGAAGTTTGTCATCCAGTCCGCCCAGGCCACCGGCAGCTCCATGGTCCGGTTGGAGACGATGAACCAGATCGCCACCGCGGAAGCCACGACCGGTATGCCATAAACCATATAGGCATATTGCGGGATATCGTCGGCCTTGCTGGCGGCAAAAAAGCCCAGCCAGCGCACGAACAGCGATATCCCGATGGCTGTAATCAGCGGATTGACGCGCGCCTCGCGGTGCGAACGCGCATCTCCGGCGACCGCGAGCGCGATGAGCGCGAAGACCATGGAATACATCCATTCCGAAAATCGCTGGTTGACCTCAGCCAAGTATTCATAGGGGTTCTGCTGATAACTTTTGTCGTTGGCGCTTGGGTTGAGCAGGTACTGGGTCGTCTGGTCCTTTGGCAAGAGCGTCACCGTCGAAGCTGACGCCATGAAGGCCGACATGTCGAAGGCATAGGAGGTGAACCGGATGACTGAGAGATCGCCGGTCAGCGTTTTGCGATGGATGACACCGTCATTCATCATCAGCACCTTTTCGCCGCCGCGTTCGACGATGCTGCCGGTCTTGGCGTAGTAGACGAGGTTCACGCCTTCTTCGCGTGAGTCGGCGACGAAGATGCCGCCCAGCCGATTGTCGGGAAGTCGCTCGCCGACCTGCAGGAACAGCCCGTCTTCGATCTTGCGGAAGGTGCCTTCCTGGATGATCAGCGACAACAGATCCGCGCGCGACGATGCCACCAGGGCGCGGTTTTTCTGCCGTGCATAGGGGTCGATGCCGTTGTCGACTGCAAAGGAAAAGACGGCTGCCGCGAGCGCCAAAAGCATGATTGGCCGCACGATCGTCCAGCGCGAGGCGCCCGCGGCGTTGACGACGGCGAGCTCGGAATCCGAATTCATGACGCTGAGCGTCTGCGCGACCGCCACCACCAGTGCGAAAGGCACCACGACCGGGATGATGGACGGAAGAATGAGGGCGGCGACCTCGAAGAAGGTCAGTGCCGACTGGCCGCTGTCGGTGACCAGGTCGATCTTTGCCAGCACTTGCGTCGTCCACACGATGGCCAGCGTCCAGACAAGCGCGGCCATGAAGACCACGAAAGTGCGGCGCATGATGTAGCGTTCAACGACCTTCATGAAGGCTTTTCTCGATTTTTTCGAACGGCATCATGCCACCACACAAGGGTAGCCGTCCGGCAGCGCCTGCACAACTGGCTCCATCAGAGGGTCGATCCGGCTCCCGTCCCAAGTCACCCGCCCCGGCGGGCCGGAGTGTCGGCGGGAATGGATAAGAAAGGGAGAACATCGATGGTTAACAACAGGTTGCGGCGAAAAGCGGTGCCGTGCCGCGAAGAATCACCATCGATTCCGTAGGTCATATGGGATGCGAATTCGGCAAAGTCTTGCCAAATGCCAGAAAACGACCAAATGTCGCGCATCGTCTCGAACCCTTCCCCAAAAGCTGCGCATTCCCTGAAAGCAGGACATTATGAGCCAAAGACCGTCGATCGCCTTCGCCAAATTCTCCTCACCTCAGACCGCGTCGAGCAAAAAAGGCACAGCCTTCGTGCTCTCGGCGGATGAGGGCGGCCTGAGCGATGCAGCGAAGGCTTGCGATCCCGGCAAGACGCTGGAGCGGGCTTTTCCGGTGGCCGAGTTCACAGGCAAGTTCGCCGGCGTGGTGGAAGTTCTGGCGCCGCAGGGGGCCTCGCTCGACAGGCTGGTGGCGATAGGCGCCGGCAAGGTGTCGGGACTGGACGATTATGCGTGGCTGAAGCTTGGCGGCACCATTGCCGCGTCGCTGCGCAAGGCGGCCGAGGTGGCAGTGGTGCTCGATCTCGCCGGCGCGTCGCCAAGTGGCAAGGATGCGGCAAGCCTTGCGGCGGGCATTCTCCTGCGCAGCTATTCCTTCGACAAATACAAGACCAGGAAGGACAAGGACGACGGCAAGGCCGAGCCGAAAAAGCCGGTCAAGGTGATCATCCACACCGCCGATCCGGCTGCGGCAAAAAAAGCCTTCACCGATGCCGAGGCGGTGATCGACGGCGTCCTGCTGGCGCGCGACCTCGTCAACGAACCCGCAAACGTGCTCGGGCCGGTCGAGTTCGCCGCTCGCGCCACGGAACTCGAGGCGCTCGGCGTCAAGGTTGAGATCCTGGCCGAGAAAGAGATGAAGAAGCTCGGCATGGGCGCGCTGCTCGGCGTCGCGCAGGGCTCGCCGCGCGGCGCTCGCATGGCGGTCATGCAGTGGAACGGCGGCAAGCCAAAGGACAATCCGATTGCCTTCATCGGCAAAGGCGTCACCTTCGACACCGGCGGCAATTCGATAAAGCCGGCGTCCGGCATGGAGGACATGAAGGGCGATATGGGCGGTGCCGCCGCTGTTACCGGCCTGATGCATGCGCTGGCCGCGCGCAAGGCGAAGGCCAACGTGGTCTGCGTCATAGGCCTGGTCGAAAACTCCGTCGACGGCCATGCTCAGCGTCCCGGCGACATCGTCACCTCGATGTCGGGCCAGACCATCGAGGTGCTCAACACCGACGCCGAGGGCCGCCTCGTGTTGGCCGATGCGATGTGGTACTGCAATGACCGCTTTCAGCCGAAATTCATGGTCAACCTGGCGACGCTGACGGGCGCCGTCATGGTCGCGCTCGGCCAGCACTATGCCGGGCTGTTTTCCAACAATGACCAACTGTCCGAAAGGCTGACGGCCGCGGGGCACGCTACACAGGAGCGGCTGTGGCGCATGCCGCTCGGCGCCGAATACGACAAGCTGATCGATTCCAAGAACGCCGACATGAAGAACATCGGCGGCCGCTATGGCGGCGCGATCATCGCTGCGCAGTTCCTGCAGCGCTTCGTCAAGGACACCCCCTGGGCGCATCTCGACATTGCCGGCACGGCAATGGGCTCGCCGTCGAACGAGATCAACCAGTCCTGGGGGTCGGGTTTCGGCGTCCGGTTGCTGGATCGGTTGGTGCGCGACAATTATGAGCAGTGATCCGATTCAATCACTATAGAACGAAGCGATGGCCGACGTCCTGTTCTACCACCTGACCGAATCGACGCTGGAGGATGCGCTGCCGGGCCTCCTGGAGCGCAGCGTCGATCGTGGCTGGCGCGCCGTGGTGCAGACCGGCACCGAGGAACGCCGTGATGCGCTCGACCAGCATCTTTGGACCTTCCGCGACGATTCGTTCCTCGCCCACGCGACCGATCGTGAGGCATATCCCGGCGAACAGCCGATCCTGCTGACCACCGGAGACGGCAATCCCAACCAGGCCAAGATAAGGTTCCTCGTTGACGGCGCGGTGCCGCCTGACCTTGGTGGCTACGAGCGCGCGGTGTTCTTGTTCGACGGCCACGATGCCGCCCAGGTCGAAGCGGCGCGGGCACATTGGAAGGTGATGAAGGACGCCGGCCATGCCGTCACTTACTGGCAACAGACGCCAGACCGTCGCTGGGAGCGCAAGGCTTGATGCATGTCGCCCAAAGGTTTTGGGAGAGCGGCAGGCATAAAAACAGCGACCTAACCTAAGCAGGTCGCCTGAACCGTTCAGCCGATCTGCTTTAGACCTGTGGCTCGACGCAGAAGACAGTATCTACTGCTTTGCCTTGATCAGGTTCATTTTCTTGGTGACGTAGTCGCCGTATTTCAATTTCATGGATTCGTCCGACCGGTTGCGATGCGAACTCCTGAAAACATACCACTCGCCATCAGGTGATTTACGCTTGTAGATTACCTTGCCTGCCTGGCGATGCTCGAAGCAGGTCATCGAGCCCTTCACACCCCAGGAGCCATGCCATTGCGCACGGTAGCACAACTTGCCGCCGCCGGGGATGAACCACATGCCGTCGCCATAGCCCGGATTGCCTTTGTCGTAGGTCCAGGCGTCGAATTGCCGTTGCTTGACGGCAAAGAACCCGGCGCCCTTCTTGGCCCACAGCCACGAATGGTTCTGGTAGATCCGGTAGACGCCATCGTCAGGAATAACGGTGGCCTTTTGCGCCTGCTCGGCGATTGTCGTCGCCGCGTCGGCTGTCGAAGGGATATGGAAGGCAAGAACCACAACGGAGCAGGCGAATGCCGCTCCGCGACAATTTCCCAGTATTCGTTTCATCAAACTCCCCCACGGACTGATTTATGCCATGCCTCAACCATCTTCCCGAACCGCTGGTTCTGGAAGGAGATGGATCGGCATGATGCGCTTACGGCAGGACGTGCTGCGTCACTCTCCAGTCCGGCAGCCCGTAGCCATCCAACCACGGCCACACTTCCTTCTGGTTGAAGTAGACGACCGAAGTCAGCGCCGGGAACTCCGCATGGGATTTACGGGTATCTTCCTGCCACTTCGAGACATAGTCCTGCTTTCCGACATAGCCGAGTTCCGCAACCACGACCGGTTTGTTGAACCTTGCCACGCGGTCATAGCCGGGCTTCAGCATCTCGGCGAACGTACGGTCATGACCGGCCTCGTTAATGTCCTTCTTCTGCAGACCGAATACCGACAGGCCGATGACATCGACATAGTCATCGCCAGGGTAATATTTTTCCAAGCCCTCTTCGCCTTTGGGCGACCACATATACTTGGCGGCGGGGGCAGCCTTGCGGCAAAGATCGACTTCGCGCTTGTAAGCGGAGATCCAATCCTTGGGAGCCCAGTTGGCCCAGGTGAAGCGGCCGTTCGTGTCCTCCATTTCCTGCGCCCAGCGAATGGTCACCGGGCTCTTCATTTGTCCCACCAGGTCGCAGATAGCCTGCATGTTGGCGTCATATTTGCCGCCCAAAATGCCGTCGCGCAATTCGGGTGGGGTGATGCGCCAGTCCTTCGACCAGGTCCACGGCTCAATCGTGATAAGCAGCGAACGGCCGCGTTGCAGTGCATACGTATCGGCCAGTGGCAGCGTCGCCAGATCGACGTCCTCCCAGGGTAGGAACAACTCTTCGATGCTGGCGCTCTTGTCGGCGCTGAAGTCGCCATAGGGATCGTAGGATCCGAATGCCGAAGCGGCGCTGCTCGTCTGAACGGGGTCTGTCCCGGCGACGGAGCCGGCGCTTCCTGCTGTGGTGAATGCGGCGCTCCCGCCCAATGCAAGCGCGATTGCAAGTGCATTTGCTGCAGAACGTTTCATGACTGACCTCCATAGCTTTAACTTCCCGCGGAAGTTAAAGCTTCGCCCATGCGTATCGATGATTGATCGACACGACTGTCCAAAACCAATCGGTCCAATTGGCTGAATCTGCGGGATTTCGGAGCGACCATTGGCGGGCGTGCGAGCCTTCGCACCGAGCCACCCAAAAACTATCTCTCGCTGCACCAACACCGAGGAGCTACAGAGAGAAGTTCGCCGCGATACTCACAAATTCGCGTCAATATCCCGATATATCATCCCTAGCTAATTTAAGAGCCGGTCGGGGCCAAGAGTCAAGCACAATTAATGGTTGCTTAACCATGTCATTGGCACTGCGGGTGACGCCGCCCTCTGGCCGGATCCCCTCCGAATGGCCTCGATCCTGTCGGTGGATTTCCAACGCCGAAGAGTTTGCCGGCTCACCCGCTACAAGCCGCTCGATGGCGGCTATTCCTCTCCCAAGGCCTTCCAAGCGTAGCTCACCAGATCTCAGGAAAGATACTTAACGAATATCTAATTTAGTTGACACTAAGAAAGTGTGGGCCGATTCTGTTGCCCGGGTTTTGCGAGCTTCAGCCACTTGTCGGCGGAAGCCCAAAGTGGCGGCGGGTAACTGTATGGGTGCTTCCGTACAAGCTGGCATCATCGGCCGTGCGAGCAGACGGGCAGCGCATCGCTCTAAGACGGCTCTGGCCGCCACTCCGCGCAAAGGGCCTTTTTTGGTGCCCGTGCTGTCGGTCACTCAGCAATGGACCCTGAGACTGGCGCTGGCTTTCTGGTTCGTCACGCTCGGATTTTTCTGGATCTGGTGGCTAAAGCCCGAGCATGTCGAGCATGCTGGGCCATACGCATTCGCGACACTCGTTCTGGTGTGGCTCACGCTCATGCCTTTGTACTTTCTCCTGAACGTGCATGCGTCGAAAAAGCCGTCCAAGCTTCACACGATCCCGAAGCGCTCGCGGGTCGCCATGGTCGTGACCAAGGCGCCATCCGAACCCTTTGCCGTGGTTGCCCGCACGTTGGAGGCAATGCTTGCGCAGGACTATCCACATGACACTTGGCTGGCGGATGAGGATCCTTCCGAGGAGACGGAGCGCTGGTGCAAGGCTCGCGGCGTGCTGATTTCGACGCGGCGCGGCAGGGAAGACTATCACCGTACGACATGGCCGCGCCGCACCCGCTGCAAGGAAGGCAACCTGGCGTTCTTCTACGACCATTATGGCTATGAGTATTACGATTTCGTCGCTCAGATGGACGCCGACCATGTGCCGACGCCGACCTATCTCAGGGAAGTCCTCTATCCCTTCGCCGATCCCGCGGTCGGTTATGTGTCGGCGCCGAGCATCTGCGACAACAATGCCGCCGAAAGTTGGGCGGCGCGCGGCAGGCTGTTTCCGGAAGGGATGTTTCACGGACCTCTGCAGTCCGGGCATACGGGCGGGGGAGCTCCGCTCTGCATTGGCTCGCACTATGCCGTGCGGACCAAGGCGCTGAAGCAGGCTGGCGGTCTCGGTCCGGAACTGGCGGAGGATCACTCCACTTCGATGCTGATCAATGCGGCCGGATGGCGCGGGGTGCACGCGCTCGACGCCATCGCCCATGGCGACGGCCCACAGACCTTCGCCGACCTCGTTACCCAGGAGTTCCAGTGGTCGCGCAGCCTGATGACGATCCTGCTCGAATATTCGCCGAGCTATCTCCCTAAGCTGTCACCGCGGATGCGGTTCCAGTTCCTCTTTTGCCAACTCTGGTATCCGCTGTTCGCCGTCTTTGCGTTGCTGATGTACGTCATGCCGATCTATGCGCTGTCGACCGGACGCAACTTTGCCAATGTCATGTATGTCGACTTCCTCTTCTATTATCTGCCGAACGCCGTCGCTCTGGTTGGCTTGGTTATGATGCTGAAGGCGTTCGGCCTCTCGCGCCCGATGACGGCCAAGACGATCAGTTGGGAAGGCACGCTGTTCCTCTTCTTCGCGCGCTGGCCCTGGGTGCTCGCCGGCACGCTGTCGTCGATCCGCGACTATCTGACCAAATCGTTCGTCGATTTTCGGGTCACGCCAAAGGGCAGCGGCCCAAAAAGCCTTCTGCCGGCCCGCGCCCTCGCTCCCTATGTGGCGCTGGCGATCGGCGCGGCGCTGCCCGTGCTGCTCGTGGATCACCCCTTCGACGCCACCGGCTTCTACTGGTTCGCCGCCTTCAACGCCTTCCTCTATGGGCTTCTGGTGGTGGTCATCGTCGCAAGACACGTCATCGAGAACAGGATCCCGTTGCGTGCCAATGCCGCGAAATTCGCCTTGCAGGCGTCGCTTGCCACGCTGGCGCTCGCCGTTCCGGCCGTGGGCTTCTACGATCGCGGTCTGGAAGGCGTCTATGGCCTGCAGCAGGGCGCCGGCGGCCTCCGCATCGTACGCATCGCCTATGTGGTTTCCGGCGCCGGCCAGGGCAACATCGGTGCCCGCAATTTTTACTTCGATCCCGGCTGGGTATCACCGCGCTGACGCCGTGAGGCGTACGCGCGCAAACAGTTCCCTGAACTGCATTTGGCTTGATAGCAGGCCAGCGACCGCAGCAGTGGCGGCGCGCTCAAAAGATCAAATTTTAATAAAATCTTATTGAGCGCCGAAAGACCGCGCTCATCATGTCGTTTGCCCGAATCTTAATAAGCTTCCTCTAATATGTGGCCACGATGTGAGTGGCGATAGGCTGCTCACGTGGCGCGGAGAGATAACAATAAGAGGGAATAGATCTCCGCGCTCCAACGATTTGTATTTGCGGCAGGGGATGCGATGAAAAAGTCTATGGTAAACGGGGCAAGGATCGGCAAGAAATATGTCTGTGCATTTGCCACTGTTGCATTGATCTCGATGGCGTCCGGTTGCCAGAGTATGGATGCGAACAAGACCAGCTCGATCGGCACCAAGCCCGCGGTTTATACGCTCGGCAAGAAGCAGCACTCCGTCGAGAACAAGCCGCTGCATCTGATCAATCGCAAACCGCTGACACGGATGACGACCGTGACGCGTACGAGGCAGGAGATCTATGCGGCCCTCGTGCGGCCGCAGCCGGTCGGCAGGCCGGCGCCGGTGAAGGTTTCCTATAGTACGGGCAATGGCGGCCCGTTCCTGGGTCATTCGCCCTGGATTTGCAGCCCGAGCGGCTTCGGCCAACGCGCCAGCTGCCGTTCGCGTTACTGATTTTAGTTTAGAACATCAGACGCGAAAGCGGCGGCGCGGTTTGAGTGAAGAGGCGGCCGCTCTGGTCTTCGCCCGGGGGGCGAGAGTCAAGGGCAAGAGGTTGGCGCAGGCGTTGCGCCTTACCTCTTGCCCTTCGACCATCATTCTGGCGACACGGTTCGGCAAACCTTGTCAGTCCTTCCTCGTTCCGCACTTTCCTGGCGGCAAGCCGGCTGCGCCTTGCCACCTTCAGTGCCGGATTGCATCAGGCGTTCATGTTGCCGACGACTTCGTCGATCCTCAAGCCGCCGGCAGACATGCCCGCCGCTCCGGTCACCACGATCGGCATGGAACCTATAGGGCGTTCCAATCAGGTCACGATGCCCGACCAGGGCGGTGCCAACCGTCATTGTTGTCGGAAACCGGCTGCGGCCGCGCGACATAGGCCGATGCTCCGTTCGCCTCGTGATAGACGCGTGCCAGCATCTCGGCCAGCACGCCCGACGTCACCATCTGCACTCCCGCAATAAGCAGGAAGAAGCCGGTGAACAGCATCGGGCGTGTTCCGATGTCTTGTGCGAAAAACAACTTCAGGCAAAGCAGGTACGCAAGGATCAACGATCCCAGCGCGCCAAGCACGATGCCGATGCCGCCGAAGAAATGTCCGGGACGTGTGCGATAGCGCATGAAGAAATACATGAACACCAGATCGAGAACGACCCTGAAGGTGCGCGAAATGCCATATTTGGACTCGCCGTGGATGCGGGCATGATGCGTCACCACCTCCTGTGCGATGCGTCTGGGGGTCGTCACCGTGGCCAGCCAAGCCGGGATGAAGCGGTGCATCTCGCCATAGAGCTTGACGCTGCGGATGACATTGCCGCGATAGACCTTGAGGCTGCAGCCATAGTCCTTGAGACGAACGCCGGTGACACGCGCGATCAGTGCGTTGGCGATACGCGAGGGGAGTCTGCGCATGAAAAAGCCTTCCTGGCGGTCCTTGCGCCAGCCGACCACCATGTCGAGATCCTCGCTCAGCAGGCGGTAGACCATGCGCGGAATGTCGAAGGGATCATTTTGCAGGTCGCCGTCGATCGTGGCGATGACGTCGCCGCGTGCTGCGTCGATGCCGGCCTGCATCGCGGCGGTCTGCTTGTAGTTGCGGACCAGCTCGACCGCGTGAACATGCGGGCCGTAATGCGCTGCCAGGCGCCTGATCTCGCTCACCGTCGCGTCGGTGCTGCCGTCATCGACCAGCACGACCTCCCACGGCCGGTCGTAGCCTTCCATCGCCTGGTGAATCCGTGCCAGCAGCGGCTCGACGTTCTCGGCCTCGTTGTACATGGGTACGACGATGGACAGCGTATGGTCCGGCATCACTGCGCCGTCAGGCAGTCCCGAAGCAGGGATGGGCAATATGTTCATTGTGATGGCTTCCTTGCAGGTCCGACAGCCGGGTTCCCCGGCAGCGTCGATTTCGAGGGAAACAGCCAGGCGATCGCGCCCGTGACGATTGCCGAGCAGAAGATGAACAGGTGCAGCGCCAGCGCCGCCTGCAGGCCGCTCTTCATCGCGATTCCGGAGGTGAGCAGCGCCGCGGCCGCACCCGCCTCATAGGTACCGAAGCCGGCGACGCCTTGCACTGGCAGTATGGCGGCGCCTTCGGCTCCGACGACGCCGGGAAATGCGGTGGTGAACGATGTCCCCAATATCAGCGCCAGCAGCCATCCCTGCACGGTGAGCTTCAGCGACCAGTTGGCGATTGTCCACCACCAGCCGTAGCGGGAGCGACCGGTCGCCTCGGTGAAGGTGTCGCGAAGCAGGCCGAGCTTGGCCACGATCCTGCTGCGCCCAGCCCAGTCATGCGGAGCACGTGCCCAGCGCGGCAGGTACCAGGCGGCGGCGATCAAGGCGGCCACGCCGGCGATCCTTATCGCCGGATGCAGACCCGGCCAAACCGCCAGGGCCAGCACGCCGACGACGAAGGCGTCCTGCAGCCTGAACCACAGCAGCGAGGCGCTGGCGCGCATGATCGGTACGCCGAAGACTTGGCGCAGCAGCAGCGGGAAGGCCGTCTCGCCGCCACGGAAGGGGACGACGTTGATCATCGCATTGTGGATCAGGATAATGCGCAGGCAGGCGCCGAAACGGCCATCAACCTCGTCGCGGAACTCGTCGCAGACGCGCAGCGCACGCAAGACATAGGTGACGAAAAATGCGATCGTCGCCACAGCGAACATGCCGGGCGTAATGCGCTCGAAGGCGTCGCCGACCATGCGCCAGCGCGAGTCGCTGGCCAGCCAGGCCAGCAGGGCCAGCGTCACGACTATCGAGATTGCTCTTTTCAACCAATTCTCCGCCGGTTTTCTCCGCCGAGTTCCAGCGGCAGCGTCGGTGCGCCCGAATATCCCTGGCGTCATCAGGGATCGCTTCGCCTGGTCCGCCGCGTTGCCTTCCGCAGGCGAATGCGGGGCCGCTGAACCGCCGGACCATTTCTTGTCGATGGCCTACAGCCCCGGACCGTCGCAGCTCTCATGGACGGGTGATCCTATAGACCAGCAAATCATCGGAATCCACAAGCTTGGTTCCGGTCTTGTCCAGATAGTCGATGACCCCGTCATGATGCTCGACGAACAACCGATCCTGCTTGTCGGCGGCGTTCTTGGCCGTGCCGAACAGGTCCGCGCCCTGCGCGCGCAACTCCTCGAGCTGCGCGATCGCAGTGGCATCGTCCGCGACGAATTTCGACCATTCGACATCGCCTCCGCCAGGCGGGAATACCCAGCCGCGCGCCCTGCTGTAATAGACTGCGACGGGATCGCCGGCCTCGGGCGCGATAGCGACGACGAGGTCGCCCGGGCGCGCCAACCGCGCCAATTCCTCGCCGAGCAGTTTGCCGTTCATGGCGATCGGCGCCTTCATCGTTCTGACGAGGGGAAAGGTCGACCACACGAGTGTAACGACCGCGATGCAGATCGAGCGCAGCACGACCGCCGGCGACAGGGCGGTTCCCGATGCAAGCGTTGCCAGGAGAAGCGCGCCGCGGCCGCAGAACATCGCGAACGGCACATGGAAGATGTGGTAATTCCAGGGATTGCTGGTGATCTCGCGCGCCGCCGCCAGATAGACGACCATGGCCGCGGCCAGCCAAACATAGGGAATGGCCGAAAGAGCGCGTTGCTTCGGGTCTTTGGTGGGTCTGGGCGGCATCCAGAAGCCGGCCGCGATCAGCACCATGAACGGATAGCCGTAGAACCACCAGACTGAGGTGTTCCACACGGATTTGAAGTAGAAGCTGTTCCTGAAGAAAGTCCAGAAGCCGGAATCCCAGATGTAGCCGCTACCCGCGACATGAAACGGCGGATAGCTGTGGCCGAGATAGATGGCCCAGCTGAAATAGGCGCCGATAATGGCCAGGCTCAAAAGCCCCGACAGCAAGACGCTGGTCGCCGGCTTCCACTTCTTCTCCAGCAACCAGCAGACCATCAGGTAGAAGATGACGGCGCCGGCGGCGAGGCCCGGCGGCTTTGACAGCACTCCGAGCGAGAAGCTGACCGTGGCGAGCGGCAACAGCCGGCCGCTGCCGCCGGCCCAGTATTTCGCGAAAAGCCAGACGCCGAGCGTCACCAGGGCCAGCATCGAGGGATCGGGAAGAAACGAACTGTCGATCATGATCGCCGCCGGCATCAGCGCATAGGCAAGGGCTGCGGCATGGGCGTGCGTCTCGCCCCAGCATAGCGCCGTTAATCTGTGCAGCGAAAACACCGTCACCAGGCCGAAGAAGGCCGCAACCATCCGGCCGAACCAGTCGTGCCAGCCGAAGAGTTGATAGAGCAGGGCGGTGACATAGCTGACGATCTGGAATTCGCGGCCTTGGTAACTTGGCCCGGGCCCTGTCCAGCTGACCTCCGGGAAGAAGATATTCCAGCTACGCTGCTGGAAATTGTCTGCCATCATTGCCGTGCTCGTCTCGCGCCAGCTGAAGGCATCGACCAGCGGCAAGGTTATGTTGTGGAACCTGAATACGACCGCAATGAACAGGATCCCCAGCAAGATCGCCGTGTTGGGGACCAGATAGCTACGGGCAGCCGTGTCCCGGCCGATCGACTGCGGCAGGTATTGCCGAACTTCAGCCTGATTCAATTCCGGGTCGTCTGTCATTTGAAACCGCGTCCCCTCTGACGTCCGCGGATTTGCTCTTGCGTGCGATTGTCAAAGATGTGCGGAAGTATACGACGCAATCCTTAATTTGACGACGGCGGTCTATGCGTGTCTCGAATAAGTGCTGTCCTTTGGCCTCGCGAACGTTGACATCGCGGTTCTCGCGGCTGTTAAATAGTTTGCATGGCTGTCGCGCCGATAGCGCTGCCCTTGGTCAAGCAGTCATGCGAATGTCAATGGTGCAGATAGCTCCGACCAGATCGCCGCCAGGTGTCGACCGTTGGCGATACAAGGACCGTTGTCGGTTCGCAAGTTGCACGCAACTTCTGTTTTTCCTGGCCGTCTTCGGCCAGGCGGCCCTTTCTGGAGCGGCTTACGCCGCCAAGGACAGTGCAGCTGCGCAAGCGAACAGCGCAACTGTTCCAACTCCTTACGAACTGCAGCTTATGTATGCCGGCCGCACATGGGTATGGAAGAACGGAGCGGCCTATTTCGCTCGGGGCGACCGACACCTCAAGGCCTGGACGTCCGGGCAGGACACGGCATCAGTCGCGGAGGGCAGATGGCTGGTGACCAGCGGCGGCAAGATGTGCATGGAACTCGCCTGGCGGTCGAAGAGCTACGCCGGCAAGCAGCATCGCACCTGCTACAGCCACCGAATCCAGGGCGGGAACGTCGAGAAACGCAAGGACCCGGATGGGGAATGGTATAGTTTCAAGCGATCTCCCGAGGGTATTTCCGACGAACACAGGAAGTTCGAAACAGGCGACACAAAGGGCGCGCAGTTCGAAGAGGCCCGAAAGCTGGTCGATTCCAAGAATTAGGCCGTGTTCAGCCACGTTGAGGCACAAGCGGACTCGCCCCAGAGGGCGCCCGATCCTGGTTTCTGGTGGTACCGTTCAGCATGGCCGGCATGAGCCATGACACCGGGTTGAAATCTCCAAACCCATCCCTGTTCTGAGAGCAGCCTGCACTTTGCCGGGCGCCTGTCCAGGAAGCGGCGAATCGCTTATGGTCAAGCATCAAGCCGTTCGGCACGTGCAATCAGCGCGCCTACCGCTGCATGATAGCATTCAATCCTATGTGACAGAACGACAAGATGGTGGGCCTACCACACGGGTTTGATGAAATTTAATAATTAGTGATGTCTAATGTTCACGTGTGATGTGCGAATGGTCACTCATCCGGCGTGAAAGCGGCGAAGGCATAGTATGTCGCAACGCGCCCTTGGATTATACTTGGCAGCAAGGGATAAATGATGGACAGCGACGCAAAGGGTGCATTTCGCCCAAGTAATACTTTCGTATCTATTGCCGCGGCGGTGGGAATGAGTCTTCTGGTTGCAGGTTGTCAGGGTATGGACGCGACTGAGACCGATTCGATCCTTATCCAGCCTGTGGTCCACGCGGCCCGCAGCCAGGCTGTACAGCCGGTCCAAGCTGGATTCTTTGTGCGTTCGCTCAGAGTTGAGCCTCCGATCCTGACGACAAGCACGATTCGGACGACTGAAAGAACCTACGCTTTTGCATCGCCGCAGCGGCTCGAAGTCCGCACACCGGCGCCGGTGAAGGTCTCCTTCACTCCGGGCGGTGGTGGCACGTTCCTGGGCGGTTCGCCTTATATCTGCAGCCCTAGCGGATTTGGCCAACGCGCGAGCTGCCGCCCCCGCTATCTCTGATCTGTCGAGCAGCGGCTGACGCTGCCGCCTCCTTCATCGGTTTTGTGTCCAGCCCAAAAAATGGGGCAGCCGTCCTGATGATCGTGTCGATGTCGGAGAGCTCCGGCACAAAGCCGAGACGTTCGCGTGCGCTTCCGGGGTCGGCGTAAAGCTCCGCCGGATCTCCCGGCCGCCGATTCCTGAAGACGGCCGGAACAGATCTTGACGTCATCCGGCCGACCGCCTGGACAATCTCCTTGATGGATATGCCCCGCCCTGTGCCGAGGTTGACGGCCAGGCTTTGTCCGCCACCCTCGAGATGCATGAGGGCTTTCAGATGGGCACGGGCCAGATCGCTGACGTGGATATAGTCGCGTACGCAGGTGCCGTCCGACGTGTCGTAGTCAGTGCCAAAAACCTCGATCTCGTCGATGAGTCCTGATGCAGCCATTAGCACCCTGGGAACCAGATGCGTTTCCGGCGAATGCCACTCACCGAGTTCGCCATCGGGATCGGCGCCACAAGCGTTGAAATAGCGCAGGATCGCGAATTTCATTCCGTATGCGGACGCATAGTCGCCGATGATCTGTTCTCCCATCAGCTTGGTGCGCCCGTATGGGTTGATCGGATTTTGCGCGGACGTCTCGCGAACGGGCAACGCTTCCGGCACGCCGTAGGTCGCGCAGCTGCTGGAGAAGATGATGTTCTCGATTGAGTTCGCACGCGCCGCATCGAGTACCGCGACGGTGCCTGTCACATTGGTCGAATAGTATTCGGCCGGCTGGTGAACGGATTCTCCGACATAGGCCAGCGCCGCAAAGTGGATGACCGCCGTCGGCCGATACGTATTCATCGCCGCCTGCAGCGCGGTCTGGCTGCGGATGTCGCCGACGACAAGCGGACCCCAGGCAACGGATTTCTCGTTGCCGCGGCTTAGATTGTCGAAAACCACCGGCAAATAGCCGGCGGAGGCCAACAGCTTGCAGGTGTGGCTGCCAATGAACCCGGCTCCGCCAGTCACCAGAATTGCCGGCCGGGTCATGAAGCCGTGGCTCCTTTGGCCAGCTGGCCTCCGTAAAGCAGGGTGTCAAAATACTCGACGGTACGCGCGAGCCCCTGGCGCAGCCCGACTTTCGGTTCCCAGCCGAGATTGGCCCTGGCAAAGGAAATGTCCGGCTTGCGCTGCCTGGGATCGTCGATCGGTAGTGGCCGATGCACGATCTTCGATCGGGAGTTGGTGTAATCGATAACCAGTGTCGCCAGTTCCATGATCGTGAATTCGCTGGGGTTGCCGAGGTTGACTGGATGCGCGGGTGCATTCGGCGCATTCATCAGCCGGACAAAGCCCTCGATCAGATCGTCGGCATAGCAGAACGAACGCGTCTGCAGGCCATGGCCATAGACGGTCAGGTCTTTGCCCTGCAGCGCCTGGACGATGAAGTTCGAAACCACGCGCCCGTCATCGGGCTGCATGCGGCGGCCATAGGTGTTGAAAATGCGGGCGACGCGGATATTGAGGCCATACGTTCTCGAATAGTCGAAGAACAAGGTTTCGGCCGAGCGCTTGCCTTCGTCGTAACAGGACCGCGGTCCGTGCGTATTGACGTTGCCGAAGTAACTCTCGGGCTGTGGATGCACAAAAGGGTCGCCATAGATTTCGGAGGTCGAGGCCTGGAATATCTTGGCATTGTTCTGGAGCGCGAGCTCCAGGAGGTTCAGCGAACCGAGCACGCTTGTCTTGAAGGTATGGATCGGGTCGGCCTGGTAGTGCGGCGGAGAGGCTGGGCAAGCGAGATTGTAGATCTCATCGAACCGAAGACCCGAAGGCAGTGCATTGACGATATCGTGCTCGATGCACATGAATCTCGGATTACGCAGAAGGGCATTGAGATTGTTTTTTTTGCCGGTATGGAAATTGTCCAGGGCGACAACGTCGTATCCGTCCCGCAGAAGGCGTTCGCACAGATGCGATCCTAAAAATCCAGCACCTCCGGCGACCAGGGCGCGGCTTCGGTTTTGGTTGGCGCCCCTTTGGCAGTCGGATTCCAGTTTAAGGACCTTGATAAGCTTACTCATGGTTTCCTCTTACCCACAGCACACGCTATTGCCTGGCCGGACAAAGCATTGCCCGGCCACGTCCATGAGAACGTGGCAAACCCTCCGCATCTGCGGAGTCGCCATCGCTGATGTGCGTTAACTGTTCTTTGGGGTTCGCGAAGCTGGTTTCGCTACACGATCTATGTGTTGCCGCTCAGCGTTCTCTGTGCCCCGAAATCGCGATCACACGTCTGGTGCCATCATCGTCGATTGCTCGCCCAAATTGCACATCCCAACATATCAAAAATATACCTGTGGAAATCATAGTCAACTAAATTAGCAATTCCTTAATCATATCTTGCGAATGGTCAATCATACGGCCGGCGCCGGCTTCTCGAGGCCGAGCCATAGGCGTCCACCGCCGATCCTCATTGTGAATCAGTGTATTGGCTCGTTCGTGGAAAAAATGCGGTCGGACGCGGCATCTCGTTCAAGGCAGAATGAGAGCCTTGGCGGCGAGGAATTCCAACAAAGAACAGGTGAAGCAATTTGAGGCGGGCGCCTGGACCAGTGGTCCCCATCTTGCCAGAAAGCGTACACGGGCATTCATTTCGTTGAGGGAATACCGGTCATTATCGCCATTGTGTTTGAGCGCATAGGTAGAACCTTGCCTGCCTTGCTATGCGGCCGCCGTCTGGTTGCTGTCCCGAGTGATCCCGCTCCCACGGCCCGAAAGCTGCAACACCTGGCCATCGCCTTTTGGCCGTCGGGGCGCTATTGGCAAGGTCACGATAGCCTGTGGGTGAAGTGAATGCGCTTTGTGTTTGTCCTGATCCTGCTCGCCGGCACCGGCATCGGTGTCATCTATCCCTGGGCAATGAGCAATTTCTCCGGCCATGAGATCGGCACCTGGCGGGTCTATGAGCAGGGCCGCTTCAAGCCCCTGACGGTGCCGCTCGGCAGTCGCGACGCGCCAGTGCGGGTGCTGGTCGACCTGACCGCAAGAGCCGAGCGCATCGTCGCGCAGCAGCGCACCGTGCTGACGCTGACAGCAGCCAGCAGTGGCCGCACGGTGCTCGCCTCGACCCTCCAGTTCAACCATTCCGACAGTCCGCGCCAGGCCAGTCCCCAGCTGCCAGACAAGATCTTTCGCGACGAGGCCGGAGTGATCGAGAGCGTCAACCCAGGTCCTTATGTCTTCACCGTCGGACAGGGTGATGCCGACGACATACCGATGCGAGCGGTCGATCTGATCCTGCGCTCGGGTGTCGGCGAGATCGACAGCCGTGCGCGGCCGGTCGGCTTCTCGCTGATGGCGGTCGGCTTGATCGGGTTTTTGCTGACTTTGCGTACTCATGGCGGCCGGCCGGAAAATCCGAACTCGCAGCCACCGCCTCGCTGGGGCAGGGGCTGATGCATGTCGCCCACAAGTGTGCAGCGGTTTTGGGACGCCGACATGCATAACGGCACCGAACCATGAACTACCGCCACGCCTATCACGCCGGAAATTTCGCCGACGTCGTCAAGCATGTCGTGCTGACGCGGTTGCTCGAGTATCTGAAGCAGAAGGACAAGGCGTTTCGGGTCATCGACACCCATGCCGGCATCGGCCGCTACGACCTGTCCTCGGTCGAAGCGCAGAAGACCGGTGAGTGGCAAGGCGGCATCGGCAGGTTGATCGATGCCCAGCTTGCCGCGCCGGTAGCAGCACTGCTTGCGCCTTATCTGGAGACGGTGCGGTCGCTCAACCCGGAGGGTGGCATCCAGAAATATCCGGGCTCGCCGCTGATCGCGCGTCATCTCATGCGCAAGCAGGACCGGCTGACGGCGATCGAGCTGCACCCCAAGGATGTGGCGAAGCTGAGGACGCTTTTTGCCGGCGATTTCCAGGCCCGGATAATCGAGCTCGATGGCTGGCTGGCGCTCGGCGCGCATCTGCCGCCGAAGGAAAAGCGCGGCCTGGTTCTCATCGATCCGCCCTTCGAGGAAACGGGTGAGTTCGAGCGCCTCGTCGACGGGCTCTTAAGGGCGCACAAGCGGTGGCCCGGCGGCATCTATGCGCTGTGGTATCCGATCAAGGACCGCAAGGCGATAATTGCCTTCAGGAAGGCGCTGAAGCAATCCGGCATCCCGAAGCTGCTCGACATAGAATTCGAGATCAGGCCGGCCTCTTCGGAGCCCAGCCTAGACGGCAGCGGCCTGCTGGTGGTCAACCCGCCTTTCACGCTGGAGGGCGAACTGCGGATGCTGCTGCCGGCCTTGCACCGGCTGCTTGCGGTAGGGAGGCCGGCGCACTGGTCGCTGGAATGGCTGGCAGGCGAGCAGGGTTGACGGCGAAGGGCTTCGGATATCGCCGTTCGGCGCCAGGAGGGCGGAACTCTTTTACGACCCAGGGCTCGCGCTCTCTCGGGCCGGCTATCAACGGGCCGCGGTGATTCCGATCCACGCAAGTCCGGCTCTGGCCAGTGCTGTTTCAACCTGGGAAACCATTGTTTGCACAACCGCTTGACCGCTGCCAAGCGAATCCGCACAGTGCGCGCAATCGACCTTGAGAGGCTGTCATGACTCGCTTCGCCAAATCTGCACTCGCCGCCCTGATTTCGCTCTGCACCCCGCTTGCCGCGCCTCTGGGCGTCACCCAGGCCGTGCAGGCCGCCGATCTCACGGTCTATTCCGATGAGGACAGCGGCGTCTGTGGCGAAGCCTGGGTGCTGAACAAGATCACCAGCCGCTTCTCCTACCAGGTGCATCACGTGCCGCATCTGCCGGTCGTTCAGATCACTGATTTTCAGCGCATCCACCAGCACCGCTATCTGCCGGCCAGCGACACCTGGCCTATCGGCCGCCGCTACTGCGGCGCCACCGTCAGTCTCTCCGATGGCCGTGATCGCACAATCTGGTACTTGATCGAGGAAGGCCAGGGCTTCGCCTCGATCGGCGATAACGTCGAATTCTGCGTCTCGGGCTTCGACCGCTGGATGGTCTACAACGGCCGCTGCCGCGTCCTGCGCTAAGCCCGCTTTCCCGTTTCGATCTTTTTTCGCGCCTGCGGCTTGATCGGCTGCGGGCAATCGCGCCCACGCACCGGCGTCGACGGGATCATCGCCGAGGCCGATGTGGCCAAGATGGCGAGGTATCGCCAGTTACCCAGCGAGGACCTGATGCGCATGCCGAAGATCGTGCGCCGGGTGAACCGCGCGATCGCCGCGCTATTTCCTGCGCGGCGCCGCCTGGGCATGATCGAGGATTTTGCGTAGGAAAGCGGCGTGGCTGCGGAACGCGCGCCGTCCGCTCGTCGTCGCCCTGACGCGCGTCTGCGGCCGGCGTCCGACGAACAGCTTTTCGATATCGACATAGCCGGCCCTGGCCAGCGTATCGAGATGCGCGCCGAGATTGCCGTCGGTGACGTCCAGGATGGCCTTCAATTGGCTGAAGTCCAACGTTTCCCGCCTTTCCAGCATGTTCAGGGTGGCCATGATCCTGAGCCGAGTGCTCTGGTGGATGATTTCGTCGGCACTCATCAGTCAGCTCCAATGCGGCGACGCCGGAGACCACCAACGGTGCGGCCGCCAGGAGGCGCCGTCGCGCCAATCTCGAACAGCGACATCGCCCCTTGCGCCTGTGTGATCAACATTGAAGCACTCGCATAGCTCGCGCAGAATACTCCGTGACGTAGAGTTATCTGTCAACTGACCTAAGAGCGAACGCCGGTATCATGCTTGACAAGGTGACGCGTCGATTGGCCGTCATGATGCGTGTAGATCGCCAGCTTGCACGAGATGATCGCGCCGTTGAAGCTGCAGGTCATCGTAACCGTGGCCGGAGATCGGCGCGCAAAGCTGGAGGCTGATCTTCACAGCTCCACGGTTGCAGCGTGTGGAGAGTGTCAGCCGTACACTTTGGGCAATGGTTGAAGATCAGCAGCGGATTTCTACGATGATCAGCACGATCATGTGCCAACCGTAACCAAAATTTAAGCTGCGAAAATCAGTCTATTGCTTCGCTGGCTAGCAAGCCGCGAGTCAGATATGCATGAGCGCGCCGGGTCATTACGGCCGTCGGCACAACGGAAGGGGCATCGCATGGCTAAGCAGTCATCCAAAGCGCCGGCGTCCAAGGCACCGGCAAAGAAAGCACCCGTAAAAGCAGCGACGGCGAAGGTCGCAACTGCAGTGAAGAAAGCAGCACCTGCTGCCAAGCCGAAGGCGGCCGCGCCCAAGGCAAAAGCAGCGCCGGCCAAGAAGCCGGCGGCAAAGGCAGCGGCAAAACCTGCAGTGAAGAAGGCAGCTCCTGCCAAGGCAGCGGCTAAGCCGGCTGCGAAGGCGGCGCCGGCCAAGAAGCCGGTTGCAAAGGCTGCGGCAAAACCCGCTGTGAAGAAGGCAGCGCCTGCCAAGAAGCCGGCTGCGAAGGCAGCACCTGCCAAGAAACCGGCAGCCAAGGCTGCGCCGGCAAAGAAGGCGGCGGCAGCGAAATCTTCAGCGCCGGTGAAGAAAGCGGCACCCGCGGCCAAGCCGAAGGCAGCACCCGCGAAGTCCGGCAAGAAGTAATCGCGTCTCCCTCGCCGGGGGCAGTATCGAGACAGTCAAGGGTGGGTGCCGACAGGCGCCCCGCTTGTTGCTTCGGCACTCGGAAGGCGAGAACAGAGGCGGACGGAGGATATCTTTTCGCAGCTCCCAGGACTTCGCCGTAGGGCGGAGTCCGGTGGAGCTTTTTCTGTGTCAACGATGCGGGTCAAAGGTTGCCGTGAGGCTTTTCGGTCTTGCCGCCGGCCGTCGGGTTTTCCGCTTCTGGCCATTGCTCGATCGCGCCTGATCGGTCAACACTGCCCGCCGCAAAACAGGAAACCGATCCATGCCGAAGCTGCTCTACGCGTCGTCTTCTCCATACAGTTCCAAGGTGCGAATGGCAGCAGCCTATGCCGGCATCGCCGTCGATCTGGTGCCGATCAAGACTGAGGAGAAGCCAGCCGACTTGTTGATCGCCAACCCGCTCGGCAAGATCCCGGTTCTGGTGCTCGATGACGGCCGCTCCATCCATGACAGCCGCGCCATCATCCAGCACCTCAACCGTTTGTCGAAGAGCGCGCTTTTTCCGCGCAATCCCGACAAGCGGCTCGAGGCGGAAGTGCTGGAGGCATTGGCGGACGGCATTTGCGACTGTGCGCTGTCGATGGTCTATGAGCGGCGCACGCGGCCTGACGAGATGGTCCACCAGCCCTGGCTCGACCGCCAATGGGGAAAGATCACGGCAGCACTCGATCTGCTCAACGCCAACCCGCCGAAGCTGCCGAAGAAAATCACTGCCGGCCAAATGGCGCTGCGCGCCTGTCTTGGCTATCTCTCTTTGCGCTTCGCCGGAAAATGGGAAAAGGGCCGCGCCCGGCTGACGCGCTGGGCAGCGCGTTTCGACGAGAAATTTCCAGAACTGAAGCCCTGCATTCCCGGGTGATCGCCTTGATCACCCCGGGGTGACCGCCTCGATCAGCCGCGTGACCATCCGAACAAAAAAAGCCGGGCGCGAGGCCCGGCTTTTTCGTGTCGTGGCTTGAACGACTTAGAACTTCATACCAACGCCGAAGGTGACGCGGTTGTCGGTGGCCTTGACATTGCCAATGCCGCCGCCGAAGTCCTTGCTTCCGAAGTCGGTGTAACGATATTCGACGCGGCCGAACACATTGTCGGTCAGCTTGATGTCTGTACCGAGGCCGGCGGTCCAGCCGAGCATGGTTGCGGTGTCGCTGGTGCCAAGCACGGTGTCTTCCACCTTCAGGCTTCTGCCGGCGAGGCCGCCGGTGCCATAGAGCAGGATTTCCGGGGTCACAGCGTAGCCGAGACGGGCACGCAGCGAGCCTTCGAAGCCGGCCTTGGAGTCGATGCCGTTATCGTCACCCTTCACGCCGTTGTAGCCGAGTTCGGCTTCAGCACCGTAAACGAAGTTCTCCTGCTGCCACTGGTAGCCGCCGAAGACGCTGCCGACGAAACCCTTGGTATCGGTCTCAACGCCGAAATCCTTTTCCTTCGTACGGCCGCTGAAGCCATAGCCGACGTTGAGACCGGCATAGGGGCCGGCCCACGAAGCGACCGGAAGTTCGGCGACCGGCGCGGGTGCCGGCGGCTCTTCCTGGACGACGTCCGCGGCATAGGCAGTTCCGCTGAGGGCGAAGAGCCCGAGCGCCACGGCCAGCGGCCGTGCGAATTTGAAATTGGCTTGCATTGTTCTTTACTCCTTAAGCCACAGGACACAGGCTTGTTTCTCACGATCGCCATCTACCCGTCCGGGGGGTGAAACGGATCTGGCGTTCGCCGGTTCCAAATGTCGTGTCAAAATGCGGCTGAACCGAACCTGAACTTGGGTCATTCCCCGGCACGAATGAGGCAGAAACTTGACGTTGCATCTTCGCAACAGCGAAATGGCAGGAGCCATCCCGTGCTGCGCTGCACACCGCTTGGTGCAAGGAGTCCAGCGCCCTATATTCCGGTCGGGCGGCTCCGAGTCCGAGCGAGTCGAGACGCCGAAAAGGCCGTTTCGCCACAATGCTGCCCAAGGTGCGAACGCCATTTAACGCATGCCGGGCCATATTTCGCCGGCACCGTTTTTCGGGCCGAAATTGAGGATTGACACGATATGAGCAAAGCCACGGCCACGGCGCTGGTGACGGGTGGGGCAAAACGGATTGGTAGGGCAATCGTCGAGGATCTCGCCGCCCACGGGTTTGCCGTCGCCATCAATTGTAACCGCTCGCGTACCGAGGCCGATGCGTTGGCTGCCGGAATCAATGCCGGCGGTGGCCGCGCCGTCGTGATCGCCGCCGACCTGACCGATATGGATGCCGTCGGCGACCTCGTCGGCCAGGCGCAAGCAGCGCTCGGGCCGATCTCGCTGCTGGTCAACAATGCGTCGCTGTTCGTCGACGATTCGGTTCTGGATTTCGACTGGCGGGCCTGGGATCGGCACTTTGCAGTGCATGTGAAGGCACCCGCGCTGCTGGCGCAGAACTTCGCCCGGGCGTTGCCTGAGGGGCAGGAGGGCCTGATCGTCAACATCATCGACCAGCGCGTCTGGCGGCCGACGCCGCGCTATTTCTCCTATGCCCTGTCCAAGTCGACGCTGTGGGCGGCAACGCAGATGATGGCACAGGCGCTCGGTCCCCGCATCCGTGTCAACGCCATCGGTCCGGGGCCGACCTTGAAGAACACACGCCAGGACGACGGCGATTTTGCCGCCCAAGTCGACGGCTTGATCCTCAAGCGCGGCCCGGAATTGCCGGAATTCGGCGCCACGATCCGTTATCTCTGGGCCGCGCGCTCGGTCACCGGCCAGATGATCGCGCTCGATGGCGGCCAGCATCTTGCATGGCAGACGCCCGATGTGACAGGCATGATGGAATGAGTCCTTTGGATCACAAGAACAAGCCGCGCGGCGGCGCCGATGATCTGCCCCCCGATATCGACCTCGAGGACGAGGTGGTCGAGGAGATCGTCGAACCTGCGGATCCCGATGTTGCCTTCACCGCCATCGACTGGACGCCGCATGCAGGCGACGCCGAAGGCATGGTCGGCGCCGAGGTGATCCAGACGCTGGTCAAGCGGCTGCCCAACGCGCCCGGCGTCTACCGCATGATGAATGCCGCCGGCGACGTGCTCTATGTCGGCAAGGCGCGCAGCCTGAAGAAGCGCGTCACCAGCTACGCGCAAGGCCGCTTCCACACCACCCGCATCGGCCGCATGGTGCGCGAGACATCGACGATGGAGTTCGTCGTCACCCGCACCGAGATCGAAGCGCTGCTGCTCGAAGCCAATCTTATCAAGCGCTTGCGGCCGCGATTCAACGTGTTGATGCGTGACGACAAGTCGTTTCCTTATATCCTGTTGACCGGCGACCATATCTCGCCCGGCATCTACAAACATCGCGGCGCGCGTTCGCGCAAAGGCGACTATTTCGGCCCCTTCGCCTCCGCCGGCGCGGTGGGTCGCACAATCAACTCTCTGCAGCGCGCCTTTTTGCTGCGCAGCTGCACCAACTCTTTCTATGAGAACCGCACGCGGCCGTGCCTGCTTTATCAGATCAAGCGCTGCGCCGGCCCCTGCACCGGAGAGATCTCGCACCAGGACTATGCGAAGCTGGTTGCCGAAGCGAAAGACTTCCTGTCCGGCCGCAGCCAGAAGGTGAAGACGGAAATCTCGGCCGCCATGCAGCAGGCGTCTGAAGCTCTCGATTTCGAGCGCGCCGCGATCTACCGGGATCGACTGGCCGCCCTGTCGCATGTGCAGAGTCACCAGGGCATCAATCCGGCGACCGTCGACGAGGCCGATGTCTTCGCCATCCATCAGGAAGGCGGCCAGGTCTGCATTCAGGTGTTCTTCTTCCGCACCGGCCAGAATTGGGGCAACCGCGCCTATTTCCCCAAGGCCGATCCGGCGCTGGAGGGATCGGAGGTGCTGGGTTCTTTCCTGGCGCAGTTCTATGACGACAAGCCAACGCCGCGGAACATTCTTCTGTCGCAGAGTGTCCAGGACCAGGAATTGCTGGCCGAGGCGCTCTCCACCTGCGCCGGTCGCAAGGTCGCGATCTCTGTGCCGCAGCGCGGCGAGAAGAAGGATCTGACCGACAACGCGCTGCAGAATGCCCGCGAGGCGCTTGGCAGGCGGCTGGCCGAAACCTCCACACAGGGACGCCTGCTTGCCGGTTTCGCCGAAACCTTCGGCCTGGCCAAGCCGCCGGTGCGCATCGAAGTCTACGACAATTCGCACATCATGGGCACCAATGCGGTCGGTGCCATGGTGGTCGCCGGGCCGGAAGGTTTTGTGAAGAACCAATACAGAAAATTCAACATCCGCTCGACCGACATCACTCCTGGCGACGATTTCGGCATGATGCGCGAGGTGATGGAGCGGCGGTTTTCGCGGCTGCTCAAGGAACATGGCGATGTTGCCGTTGCCGGCGATGCGGGCGAGGCGGGCGACGATGTCGAGGATGATATCTCCGGCAGCTTCCCGGCCTGGCCAGATGCCATCCTGGTCGACGGCGGCCAGGGCCAGATGACGGCGGTGCGCAAGATCCTTTCGGATCTCGGCATCGAAGATCGCGTGGTGGCGATCGGCATCGCCAAGGGCCAGGATCGCGACGCCGGCCGCGAGCGCTTCTTCGTCAGGGGCAGGGACTCATTTTCGCTGCCGGTCCGCGACCCCGTCCTTTATTTTGTCCAGCGCTTGCGCGATGAGGTCCACCGTTTCGCCATCGGTTCGCACCGTGCGCGCCGCAAGAAGGAGATGGTCAAGAGCCCGCTCGACGAGATCAGCGGCATCGGTCCAGGCCGCAAGCGCGCCCTGCTGCTGGCCTTCGGCACCGCCAAGGCGGTCAGCCGCGCCGCGATCGAGGACCTGCGCAAAGTCGACGGTATTTCCGAGCGGGTGGCGAAACTGGTCTACAATCATTTCCACGAGAGCTGACGGCCAGGGTCCCATTTTTGTCTGGCCAATCGATTGTCGGCTGTTGACCCCCTGCATTGGCATCTGATTTGAGTAGGCAGGCAGAAAGAGTTTTCCCAGATATGGCCCAGCGCGCTTTCAACCTGCCCAATATACTTACCTACGCCCGCATTATCGCGGTGCCGCTGGTGGTGCTGTGCTTTTTTCTTGAAGGGCATCTGAAGTCGAGCGACTTCGCCCGCTGGTCGGCGCTGGTCATCTTCCTGCTCGCCTCTATCACCGATTATCTGGATGGCTACCTGGCGCGCGCCTGGCAGCAGACCTCCAATATCGGCAAGATGCTTGACCCGATCGCGGACAAATTGTTGGTCGCCACCTGCCTGCTGCTGCTGGCCGCCGACACCGATCGCCATGCGGGCATTGCCGGTTGGTCGCTGTGGGCGGCGATCATCATCCTGTGCCGCGAAATCCTCGTCTCCGGCCTGCGCGAGTATCTGGCGGCGCTCAAGGTCTCGGTGCCGGTGACGCAGCTGGCAAAATGGAAGACCGCCATCCAGATGGTCGCTATCGCCTTCCTGCTGGCCGGGCCGGCCGGCGACAAGATCTTCCCGCTGACCACCCAGACCGGGCTGGTGCTGCTGTGGATCGCGGCCTTGGTCACGCTCTACACTGGCTACGATTATTTCCGCGCCGGCCTCAAACACATCATGGACGAGTGAGATGACGACCCGGCTCATTTATTTTGCCTGGGTGCGCGAACGCATCGGCGTGCCCGAGGAAGACGTCGACTTGCCTGCTGACATCGAGACGGTCGCAGACCTCCTGCGCTGGCTGAAATCGCGCGGCGAAAGCTACGAGCACGCGCTGCAATATCCCGATGTGATCCGCGTCGCCATCAACCAGGAACATGTCGAGCACCGCGAGAAGATATCAGGCGCGCGCGAGATTGCGCTGTTCCCGCCGATGACCGGGGGCTGAGATGACCGGCGCGGTCGTACCTGTCGTGCGCATTCAGGCGCAGGATTTTGACGTCGCCGCCGAGATCGCCAGACTGACGCAAGGCCGCGCCGATATCGGCGCCGTCGTCACCTTCTCCGGTCTTTGCCGCGACGAGCAGGGCACGCTCTCAGCGCTCGAGCTCGAACACTATCCCGGCATGGCGGAAGCCGAGATCAGCCGCATTGCCGCTGAAGCGGTTCAGCGGTGGCCGCTGCAGGGTCTCACCGCGATCCACCGCCACGGCAAGATCGCGCCCGGCGACAACATCGTGCTGGTGGTGGCCGCCTCGGCGCATCGCCAGGCGGCATTCGAGGCGGCGAATTTTCTCATGGACTATTTGAAATCGCGTGCGCCGTTCTGGAAGAAAGAGCATCGCGCCGATGGTTCCGAGGGCGGCTGGGTCGAGGCCAAGGAAGCCGACGCCAGCGCCGCACAACGCTGGAAACCGTCCGAATAAATCCCGCCGCAGCCATGTATTGACCGCAATCCTTTGGCCAATTGACCGCAAGGGGAGATGGTCATGCTGGACAGGATCGCGGAGTTCTTCGTCTTCGGCTTCGTGCCTCTGGTCGTCGGCATGTTGGCCGTGCCGGAACCGTCTGCTGCCGCTGGAAAGTCCGTGAGAGGCGAAGTGATCTATCGCGAGCGCATCGCCTTGCCGCCGAGTGCCGTACTCTCCGTACAACTTGCCGACGTGTCGCGAGCCGATGCGCCGGCCACTATCATCGGCGAGCAGAAAGTCAGGCCGGCCGGCCAGGTGCCGATCAGCTTCGAGATTAAATTCGACCCTTCCGTCATCCGGTCGCAGATGACTTATGCGTTGCAAGCCCGCATTTCCGTAGACGACAGGCTCCTGTTCATCTCCGATGTCCGTCATCAGGTCGACCCGCTGACCGACGTGCCGCAGACGATCATGCTGAAGATGGTCACGCCGAGCGCCGAGCCAACGGGTTCAGTCTTTGACCAGCTCTGGCTGGTCGACTATGTCGACGGCATCGGCGCCAGCACCGCGCCGCAGGCGACGTTCAGCGTCAGCGAGGCAGGCAAGGCAGGCGGCAAGGGCCCCTGCAACACCTATTTCGCCACCGCCAAGATCGATGGCCGGACGATCGCGCTCAGCGATATCGGCTCGACCTACAAGGCCTGTGCGCCCGAGGTGATGGCTGAGGAAAAGGCGCTGTTCGATGCGTTGGCCAAGGCTGCGTCATACAATGTCGCTGCTGGCAAGCTCATCATTGCCGACAAGGATGGCCGCGAGATCCTGCGCTTCAGCGCCGCGAGCTAGCGCAAATCTCATTGCCAAAACTTTTTCGGAATAATTCGGGCAAGAGAAGCGTTTCTTTCCCAGACATGGCGGGCAAGGCAAAGGGGATATTTCGAATATCCCTTGGTTGAAGCCGCCAGACCTGCTGGCGGCTCGTTCTGGCTAAACTCAAAGGACTCCAGAGATGAAAACGCACACGCTTATCCTCGCTGCCGCAGGCGTATCGCTCCTTGCTCTTACCGGCCTTGCGTCGGCGGACGATCATTTGGTCAATGCCCTTGAGCATGGTCTCAGCGCCGATGGCCAGCCGTTCCACACCAACAAGGCCGGCCACAGCGGCGATCTCGCGCCTGGGCAGGGTAGTCCATTCGCGGGTGCCGATACCCAGACACCGGCCACCGATACGGAGGCAGCGAACGCCCATGCGAACGTGAAAGATCGCCAGCCGAAGTGACCAGAACCCGCCGTGGCGGCGGCGGGCCTCTCAAGCCGTCGTTTGTTCGAATACGGCGCCATAGTGATAGGGCGGCACCTCGACCAGGTTGGCAAGCCTGAGTCCACCCGCCTCGGCGGCCGCCACGCTCTGTTCCGGAGACAGCCTCAATTTCGGTCCTCGGTCCGGCTCCATGTCTCATCCAAGTACATGCAGTTCGCACGCAGGGCTGACTGACTGTTCGGCCATGAAAAAGGCCGGCGAAACGCCAGCCTTTTTACGTGATCACGCTTTGGACTATCGGCTCAGCCGACGATCTCGGTATCCGAGAACCAGTACTTGATCTCTTCCGCCGCGGTCTCCGGCGCATCGGAGCCGTGCACCGAGTTTTCGCCGATCGACAGGGCATGCACTTTGCGGATCGTGCCTTCGGCGGCATTGGCCGGGTTGGTGGCGCCCATCACTTCGCGGTTCCGGGCAATGGCGTTTTCGCCTTCCAGCACCTGCACGACGGTCGGTGCCGACGACATGAATTCAACCAGTTCGCCGAAGAACGGGCGGTCCTTGTGCACGGCGTAAAAGCCTTCCGCCTCACGGCGGCTCATCCAGACCCGGCGCGAGGCGATGACGCGCAGGCCGGCCTCTTCCAGCATCTTGGTGATGGCGCCGGTGAGGTTGCGCCGGGTTGCGTCCGGCTTGATCATGGAAAATGTGCGTTCGAGCGCCATGGGTCGTCCTTGTCTGAGAATGGAATTGAGGGTGGCGGGCTCTATACAAGCCGTCCGGCCCATTGCCAAGGGGCGAGACCGACAGTGTCGTAAGCAGACGAGTTGTCTGGATTAGGTAGCAGACGAGTTGTCCGGTTTCATCGCGAGCCACTGGAGGTTGGGGGTGAGGCCAAAGCGGGGCGCCGATGGCAGGCCGGAGGCGAGATCGGATGGCTGCACAGCAACGCTTTGCTTGCTATAGTCACCTGTCGGCGCCGCGCTGAAGTCGGCCCGCATGGAGATAACACGACCATGGCAGACGATCGTCAGGAACGCATTCGCAACCGCGCGCATCAGATCTGGCTGCAAGAGGGACAGCCGGCTGGACACCATGAGCGCCATTGGCGTCAGGCGACGGCCGATGTCGACCAGGAGGATGCCGCGAGGGCGTCGACGGCCAAAAAGCCAACCAGGAAGGCAGCTGGCGCCGGCAAGGCAAAAGCCGCCCCCAAGGAAGCAAAGGCTGCCACCAAGGCCAGCAAGCCAAAGAAGGCGTCGGCCAAGTAAAGCTCTCCTCGCTGCCGAGCTTTTCTGCCGGACATCGGCGGCCTTCGTGCTGTCTTGCGGCAGGCGTTCGGCGTCACGCTGCCGCGGCCACCTTTCGTCCCAGCCCGCCATGCAGGTCGAGGCAGCGGGCGAACCATTGCGCCACCACGTCGCCGTTGTCGAGCAGTTGGTAGGGCGAGGCTATGCGCGCCCATTGCAGCGCGCCGAAGACGATATAGTCTGCAAACAGCGGCGATGCACCGCCGATGAAAGGCTGATAGCCGAGCATTGAACGCAAGGGTTCCAGCGAGGCCCTGAAGGTGCCGAGCCCGGCCTCCCGGGCTGCCATCACGTCTTCCAGCCGCTTGCCGAGACGCTGCTCCCTGCTCTGGCGGAAATAGGCGGCGTTCTCCGCGTCCTGCATGGCATGCAGGTCGACGATCGCCGCGGTGGTCACATAGGGATGAATGGTCAGTTGCGACCAGCGTTCGATGAAACGCGCCATCGCCTTGCCGCCTTCACCGCCAAACAGCGTCGGCCGGTTCGGATAGGCTTCATCCAGATAGAGAGCGATTGCGAAGGAATCCGAAACGACCGTCTCGCCGTCGCGGATCACCGGAACGGTTTTCGAAACGCCGCCCTCGACAGCGGGCACCTCGAGAAAGCGCGTCGGCGCGGTTGCTGTGTCGAGCCCCTTATGGGCAAGCGCCATCGCCACCTTCCAGCAATGCGGGCTGAACGGACGTGCGGTGTCGCGTCCGACGAGGTCATAGAGCAGAATGGTCATTGGCGGCAGCCCTCTCGCGGGTTAGGTAGGCCTCCTTATCGACGCGAGCCGAAGGGAAGCCATGAGACAGCATTTCATGATGTTTGCGGCCTATAATCAATGGGCCAACAACCGCATCTATGATGCCGCCGCGGAACTCGACGAAGAGGAATTCAACCGCAATGTCGGCGCCTTTTTCGGCTCGATGATGGGCACGCTCAACCACCTGCTGACAGCCGACCGCATCTGGATGAAGCGCTTCACCGGTGAGGGCGACGCGCCGACGACGCTGGACGCCATCCTGCATCGGGGCTTGCCCGGTCTGCGGATGGCGCGTGAAGCCGAGGACAGGAGGATCATCGATTGGGTCGGCGGCCTCAATGACAAGGCTTTGACGGGCCGCTTCACCTACATGACAGTCTCGGACATGCGCACGGTTTCGCAAAGGCTGGCGCCGGCGCTGGACCATGTCTTCAATCATCAGACTCACCATCGCGGCCAAGCGCATGCAATTCTGACCATTCTGGGACGGCCAAGCCTGGGGTTGGACCTGATGCTCTTCCAGCGAAGTGAGGAAGGCAGGTCTTTCGCCTGATCCTGGCGATGTTTGGCGGTTGTGAGTCCGAAGCCTGAGGGCCCTCGCTTGCTATCGCTGCATTTTGTCCTGCAGCATCGTCCTTACGTCAGGCCACTAACCAGTGGCTCTCAACGGACTCTTGCTGGTCGGATCTCATCGGCAGACAACGAAATGGTGTCAGACAGCCATCGCGGCCTCGCCGCTGGTTTCGCTGTCGAGCTGGCGCTGCGTCAGAGCCGCTTCCGCCATCACCCATTGCTTGAAAAGCACAACCTTGCGTGTGGCAAGGCGTTGTGGGGGAGAAACAAAATACCAGCCGGCCGTGTTCGGATGATGGACGGCGAACGGAGCCACAAGCCTTTCGGCGCGGATATCGCTGGCCATATAGGCACGGTTGGCCACCGCAAAACCCATCCCCGAATTCGCTGCCTCGTAGGACATCATGCACGAGTCGAAATAGATGCTTTTGGCCTTGCTGAGCACGAAGCTGGCGCCAGCGAAACCAAGCCAGGATTGCCAGTTCTGGGTGCAGGTATCGGAATGCAGCAGCGTGAAGTGCCTGAGATCGTCCGGTGTCACCTTCGACAACTGCTTGTCGCCGAGAACTTCATGGAACAGCTTGCGGCTGCACACCGGTGTCAGGTCTTCCCGAAACAGCAGATCCGATTGCAGCCCGTGAAAATGATCGTCGCCATATCGGATTTCAAGATCGAACTCGGAGGTCGTGAACTCATGCGTCGCATAGGAGGTCGAGACCCGCATCACGATATCGGGATATTGCTGCTGGAACAGCGGCAGGCGCGGAAACAGCCAGCGTGCCGCAAAGGTCGGCAGCACCGATATCTTCAATACGTGTTCCTGGGATTGCCCTGTCGCTTCCATGCTGGCGGCGACGATTCGCTCCAGCGCCTCTCGAACGCGCGAGACATAGGTCTCGCCCTCCGGCGTCAGCGACACCGCATTGCCGCCGCGCTGGAAGATCTTGAATCGCAGCTGATCCTCAAGGCTTTTGACGCGCTGGCTGACCGCTGAAGCGGTGATAAACTGTTCTTCGCCGGCGCGCGTGAAATTTCCGTGCCTCGCAGCACTTTCCACGATTTTCAGCGAATTGAGGTTGACCTGACTGAGCAGACGCACGGTTTCGACCTTAAGCTGAGCTTACACTAGCACCAGCATTCCTAATTTTACAGGGGGTGCTAATTTAATCGACTGCTAACTAAGTGATTACCCTCACTTGGAGAAGTACAATGAACGCCCATACCATACCCGAATTGCGCTATGCGATGAGCCGCGAGGCCATCATCGGTCACGAAACCGCCTGGAAAGTGTCGAATTTCGGCGTCGCGCAATATCTGCATGGTTACGATCCGGGACTGCTTGCCGCGATCGAGGAGGCTGCTCTGAAGCTCAAGGCCAGCCATGCCGTGCACAAGCACCTCGATCTGACCTTCATCACCGGGGCAGACCGTTTCATCCCCGAGATCAAGGAACTGCTGCATGACAAGCTGCGCCTGGAGCGGCTGTCGGACATGATGGGCACCAAGCTGGAGCCCTATCCGCTGTCGATCGTCGGCTCGACGGTTACTTTCATGAATCCAAAGGACGGCGCCGTGGAATGGCATTGCGATGGTGTTCCTGTCACCGAACTCATTCCACTGTCGATCAGCAATCCGCTGGTCGGCGGCCATCTCGAAATCTACTGCGACGACTCCGAAACCGGCCGCGCTATCCTCGAATCCGGCCGCGAGATTCCCCGCAACCGTGTCATGCGCATCGATCACAAGATGAACTACGCGACGCTGGGGCAGTTCCTGGGCGTACTGCATCGCACCGCCCCGATCCGGTTCGGCGAGCGCGTCACTCTGGTGCTCAACCAGCGCTCGGTGGCCAAACCCTATGTCGACGATAACCGAATGTTCTATCTCGCCGCCGACAACGACCACGACCGTGAGTGGGTCGGCGAACTGGCCGAAGATGTCTGGACCAAGCAGCTGCCGGCCTATCGCCGGTTCGAGGCAGAGCATCCAGTGCCTGCCGCCGTCGACGCGCCGGTTCCGGGTGGAGCCAGGGAATCATGGTGATTAGCCATGATTCTGAAAAATGGGAACCGGTTTTCGGGCAGGACCATGGTTGAGCATAGTGCTCGATGCCGATTGTTCAGGCATGGATCGGGCTCGATATCCGCGCTGGTTTTCGCCGCCGGCGCGGTGGCGTTATGGTCGACCAACGCGCTGGTCGGCAAATCCCTGCTGGCCAGCCACCCAGTGTCGCAGGTGCAGTTCCTGCAGTTTGCAGGCGCCGCAATCGTCTTTGCCGCCATCCGGTTGATGAGCCGGGAAAACGCCGCGCCGGTCGCGGCCGGAGCCGCACCCATGGCTCTCGCGGTCGGCTTCATCGGCCTGGTCGGCACCATGGTGCTGCAATACATAGCCTTCTCGTCGATGCCGGTGATCGAGGCCAATCTGCTGGCCTACACCTGGCCGTTGATGGTCGCGGCGGCGGTCATCATTTTGGAAAATCCGCGGCGCCCGGCTCTGCTTGGCGTTGCCGCGGTGGTGGGTTTTATTGGCGTTGCTTTGGTGATTTCGGGAGGGCTCAACCAATCCTGGCTCCAGGGCGATCTCGTCGGCTATCTCACCGCATTCGGATCCGCACTGTGCATGGCATTCTATTCGATCATGGTGGGCCGGGTTGCCACCTCACCGGATCGTCTGTTGCTGCCATCGGCGCTGATCGGCGTCGCCATGACGTTTCTGTGGTGTGTTCGAGACGGTTTCACCTGGCCCTTCGGTACGGACCTGGCCCTCGGCCTCTATCTGGGCGCCGGCCCGATGGGGTTGGGCTACTATTTCTGGTCTCGCGCCCTGAAGCTCGAAGGTAGCGGCAAGGTCGCGGTCGTCGCTTATCTCACGCCGGTCGCTTCGACCCTGCTGCTGACGCTGTCCGGTGAACGGCTGACGATGACGGCCATTGTCGGAGCCGTCCTGGTCATCGGCAGCTGCGTCACGGTCGGCGTGGAACGATCGGAGGCCGAAAACCATGTTTGACGAAAATGAACGCCTGGCCGTTCGGGAAGCGCTTTGGCTGATCAAGGAATTCGGCGCGGAGGCGCCGCTCTATGCCGCGATGAAGGCCGAAAAGGCGATAGAACAGAAGGATTTCAGGCGTTGCGCACTCTGGAGGCGTATTTTAGAGATATTGGCCGATGGCCCCGCCGTGAAATCTGCTGGTTCGAAGTATTAGATTTTCTAAGTTGCGTGACGTCGATTTCGGATGAAAGCTACTTTTGCCGATTCTTTGCTCCTTGTTGAGATTGGCGGTCCGTTGGGGGACGCGGTTAAAGAGATACATCGACGTAAGTCTTCGCTGGGGTGGAGGATTTTGTCGCAAATAGGATGAAAGAATTGTCAAATATCGATGATAAGACCGTTATCGAGCTAACGGCCGATATTGTCTCGGCCTATGTAGGCAACAATCCACTTCCGGCTTCTGGCTTGCCTGAGTTGATTGCTAGCGTCAGTGCTTCGGTTCGCAAGCTCGCCGGTGCAGTTGTCACGGAAACGCCAAATCTTGTTCCGGCAGTGAATCCGAAGAAGTCGGTGTTTCCTGACTACATCATCTGTCTTGAGGACGGGAAGAAGTTCAAGTCTCTCAAGCGGCATCTACGGACCGACCACGGCCTGAGCCCGGACGACTACCGCGCCAAATGGGGTCTGCCGCCGGACTATCCGATGGTTGCGCCAAACTACTCGGCGACGCGGTCGGCGCTGGCAAAGTCGACAGGACTTGGCCGCAAGCCGGCAGCAGCGCCGGCCGCAGCGGCCAAGGCGACGAAGCGCAAGGCGACTGTCTGAATCCTGCCTGGCCGGTAGGCGAGCCGTGATCGACTGCTTCGACGACGCCCTCGCGGGCGTCGTTTCCAGGCCTTGTGCCGCCAACTGGCCCGCAAGGTCTTGCGAAGCATTGATGTCCGGTGCAAAAGCGCGGCCATGCTGATCATCAACGACCTTTCGCTCCGGATGGCCGGACGCCTGCTTCTTGACCATGCCTCGCTGACCTTGCCGGCCGGCACCAAGGCCGGCCTTGTCGGCCGCAACGGCACCGGCAAGACGACGCTGTTCAAAGCTATCACCGGGGATTTTCCCTCGGAGACAGGCTCGATCGGTCTGCCGAAGAGCACCCGCATCGGCCAGGTGGCGCAGGAAGCTCCGGGTACCGAGGACGCGCTCATCGAGATCGTGCTCAAGGCCGATCTCGAACGCACGGCGCTGCTCGAAGAGGAAAAGACGGCAACCGATCCCCACCGTATCGCCGACATCCACATGCGGCTGGCTGACATCGACGCGCATTCCGCCGAATCACGCGCCGCCACCATTCTTGCCGGTCTTGGCTTCGATGACGCCGCGCAGCGGCGACCGGCCTCGTCCTTTTCCGGCGGCTGGCGCATGCGCGTGGCACTCGCCGCCGTGCTGTTTGCCGAGCCCGACCTTCTGCTGCTCGACGAGCCGACCAACTATCTCGACCTCGAAGGCACGCTGTGGCTGGAAAACTATGTGTCGAAATATCCGCACACAGTGCTCTTGATCTCGCACGATCGCGACCTGCTCAACCGCGCCGTCAACTCGATCGTTCACCTCGACCAGAAGAAGCTGACCTTCTGGCGCGGTGGCTACGACCAGTTCGAGCGCCAGTACACCGAGCAGAAGGAGTTGCAGGAGAAGGGCCGCGTCAAGCAGGAGGCCGCCCGCAAGCACATGGAATCCTTCGTTGAACGCTTCCGCGCCAAGGCCTCCAAGGCGAGGCAGGCACAGTCGCGCATCAAGGCACTGGAGAAGATGAAGCCGATCGCGGCAATCGTGAACGATTCGGTGCGGCCATTCTCATTCCCCGAACCGGTGAAGACGGTGGCCTCACCGATCGTGGCGCTCAACAACGTCAATGTCGGCTACACCGAGGGGCAGCCGATCCTGAAAAAGATGACGTTGCGCATCGACGCCGACGATCGCATCGCGCTGCTCGGCGCCAATGGCAACGGCAAGTCGACGTTCGCCAAATTGCTGTCCGGCCGGCTGAAGCAAGAGAGCGGCACCATGACGGTGGCGCCCGGGCTGAAGGTGGCGATCTTTGCCCAGCATCAACTCGACGATCTCAGGCCGGAAGAGAACGCCTATGAGCATGTCCGCCGGCTGATGCCGGAGGCCCCGGAATCGAAGGTGCGCGGTCGTGTCGCGCAGTTCGGCCTCACCACCGAGAAGATGAACACCGCCGCCAAGGATCTATCCGGCGGCGAGAAGGCGCGGCTGTTGATGGGGCTGTCGGCCTTCGAGGGTCCGAACCTGTTCATCCTCGACGAACCGACCAACCATCTCGACATCGACAGCCGCGAATCGCTGATCCATGCGCTGAACGAGTTTCCCGGCGCCGTCATCCTGATCTCGCACGACCGGCATCTGCTGGAAGCGACCGCCGACCGGCTGTGGCTGGTCAAGGACGGCGCGGTCAACCCGTATGATGGCGACCTGGAAGACTACAAGACGCTGGTCACCGGCGTATCAGGCGACCGCCGCGGCAAGCGCGAGGCCGACAAGGCGTCAAAAGCCGATCGCCGCCGCGATGCGGCAGCGCGCCGCGCCGCTTTTGAGCCGCTGGCGAAGGAGATCCGCGCCACCGAAGCGCTGATGGACCGCATCCGAAAGCGCATCGACGGCATCGAGGACGAGCTGTCGAATCCGGCTGTCTACGAGAAGGATCCGTCGACAGCGACCCGACTGGCCAAGGAGCGCTCGCAACTCGCCCAGACGCTGGCCGGCCATGAGGAGAAATGGCTGACCATGTCGGCCGAATACGAGGAAGGCACGGCCGAGTGATTTACCCTCCCCCTTGTGGGGAGGGTCGATCCGCGAAGCGGAGCAGGGTGGGGGCAGCGCGGCCTCCCCATCAAGGGGAGGGTGAACCACCGCCGCACCATATCAGGTGGAAAAGACATCTCCCAAAGGCAGCTTATGGGCAAATCTGGCCCTACACGCTACGTCTGGAACCGGCTAACCTCAGTTCATGAACCAGAACGCCAACCTCCGCATCGGCCATTCGGCCTGCCCGCATGATTGTCCGTCGACCTGCGCGCTCGAAGTCGAACTGCTCGACGGCAACCGCATCGGCCGCGTCCATGGCGCCAAGTCCAACAGCTATACGGCCGGTGTCGTCTGCGCCAAGGTCGCGCGCTATGCCGACCGCGTCCATCATCCCGACCGGCTTCTGAAGCCGCTGATCCGCGCCGGTGCCAAGGGCGATGGCGCCTGGAAGGAAGCGAGCTGGGAGGCCGCGCTCGATCTGGTCGCCGAGAAGTTCATCGCATCGGAGGAAAAATTCGGCTCGGAGACGGTCTGGCCTTATTACTATGCCGGCACGATGGGACTGGTGCAGCGCGACGGCATTGACCGGCTGCGCCATGCCAAGAAATATTCCGGCTTCTTCGGTTCGATCTGCACCAATCTGGCCTGGACCGGCTGGATGATGGGGGCAGGCGCGCTGCGTGGTCCCGATCCGCGCGAGATGGCGAAATCCGACTGCGTGGTGATCTGGGGCACCAATGCGGTGGTGACCCAAGTCAACGTCATGACCCACGCCATCAAGGCGCGCAAGGAGCGCGGCGCGAAGATCGTCGTCATAGATGTCTACGAGAACGCGACGATGAAGCAGGCCGATCTCGGCCTGGTGCTGAAGCCAGGCACCGATGGCGCGCTGGCCTGCGCGATCATGCATGTGCTGTTCCGCGACGGCCTCGCTGACCGCGCCTATCTCGAAAAATACACCGACGACCCGAAAGGGCTTGAGGCCCATCTGCGGACGCGCACGCCGGAGTGGGCGGCTGATATCACAGGTTTGACGGTCGCCGAGATCGAGGCCTTCGCCCGGATAGTCGGCACGACCAAGAAAACCTATTTCCGCCTCGGCTATGGCTTCGCGCGTCAGCGCAATGGCGCCGTCAACATGCATGCCGCATCTTGTATCGCGGCTGTCACCGGCAGCTGGCAATATGAGGGCGGCGGCGCCTTCCACTCCAATTCCGGCATCTTCAAGCTCAACCAGGATGTGCTCGAAGGCACGAAGATGCGCGACCCCTCGATCCGTCATCTCGACCATTCACGCATCGGCCCGGTGTTGACCGGCGCCAGCGATGCACTTTATGGCGGCCCGCCGGTGACGGCGATGCTGATCCAGAACACCAATCCAGTTAATGTCGCGCCGGAACAGCGGCTGGTGAAGCAAGGTTTTATGCGCAACGACCTGTTCACCTGCGTGCATGAGCAATTCATGACCGACACGGCCAAGCTCGCCGATGTCGTGCTGCCTGCGACGATGTTCCTTGAACATGATGACGTCTACAAGGGCGGCGGCAACCAGCACATCACGCTTGGCCCTAAATTGATCGAGCCGCCGGAAGGGCCGCGCACCAACCATTTCGTCATCGAGGAATTGGCTGAGCGTCTCGGGGTCGCCGACCGCCCGGGTTTCGGTCTCACCGAGCAGCAGCATATCGACATCATCCTGGGCAAGCGCGGACTGGGCAGCTTCGACAGCTTGAAGCAAGACAAATGGGTCGATCTGCAGCCGGATTTCGAAACCGCGCATTTCATCAAGGGATTTGGCCATGCGGACGGAAAATTCCGCTTCCGCGCCGACTGGACCGGGCAGGCGGCACCCAACCGGCCGCCGAAAAGCATGGGCCTGTTCGGCCCAGTGGCGCGGCTGCCGGAGTTTCCCGACCATGTCGACTTGATCGAGGTCGCCGACGAGGCGCATCCGTTCCGGCTGGCGACGTCGCCGGCGCGCAACTTCCTCAACTCTACATTCTCGGAGACGCCGGTATCGAAGGCCAGGGAAGGCCGGCCGGAACTCTTGTTGCATCCCGACGATGCCGCGGAACATGGGCTTGCCGACGGCGATCGCGTCGAAGTCGGCAATCAGCGTGGCGAAGTCGTGCTGCACGCAAAACTCTTCGACGGCATCAAGCGCGGCGTGGTCATCGCCGAAGGCATCTGGCCAAACAGCACGCATGAGCGTGGCGAGGGTATCAACGTGCTGACAGGCGCCGATGCGCCGGCACCCTATGGCGGTGCTGCCTTCCACGACAACAAGGTCTGGCTGCGCGCGGCAGGCTGAGAACTCAGTTCCTCACGCGCCAAATCATACCGGCAGGATTTCGGCAGCCTTCCTTCGGTTTCCTCGGTAGCTGATGTCGTCGGCGATCTGCTCTGCCTCGATCAAGATTTCGCGCAGCAGTCCGGTGACCGGATTGTGAAAGCCGATGAGATAAAGGCCGAGCTCCGAAGCCCTCGCATTGACGGCGCTGCGGCCCGGCTGGATGCCGGAGTGCAACAATCTGGCATAGCGCGGCCGGAAGCCTGTGGCGAAGATGATCGCATCGAACTCGCCGTGCCTGCCGTCGGCAAAACGGGCGCCTTGGTTGTTGGTACGCTTTTAACGAAGACAATCCCCCGATGACGCTGGGGAAAGACTCAGCTACCTTCTGCTGCGCGGCGGACCTCATTATCCGCTTGGCCGGCGCTCCCATCCTCCCAAGCGGCGCCGGCCTTCTTCCTCAAGAGCCTGCCGAACTGGAGTGCGAGCTGATGACGACCTCAGCTTCGGACGCCACAGGCGGCATGAGGCAGGACACGAATTTCGCAACGCCAAGTTCCGCCTGCAGTGCTTCGAGAAATGCATCGGAAAGCGCCAGCGAAGCCATCGCCGCCTTCGATCGTTGATCGCGCGTGGATAATCGGCAGGGAACCAAATGCCGTCTCCTCGGTTGGTCCTGCTCCAAAGGAGTGTTGCAACCATGTTCCGTCTGCTTGTTGCCGGCGCCTTGGCCTATGTCGCCTATCGCATCGTCAGGAAGATGGTCGAAGACGTGCCCAATACAGTCGACCCGCTGCTGTTGCCGCCGTTGAAATATGATCGCGAGACCTTGCGCCGACAGTCAGCCGCCATGGGCGTCGATCCCCAGCGCTAGCGGTGACACGTTTCCTCGGTCCGTTAGGCTATGTCTGCTTCGCATCAACGTTGCGAACAAAGCAGAAACGATGCTTGATGGGCGATGAACCTCGCCACCGCTGATTCGACCTTCCGGGAACCGACCGTCCAGCCTGCCTATCTCGCCCGGCTGAACGATGCCCAACGCCAGGCCGTCGAGCATGGCGACGGCAGGATCGCCGGCCCGCTGCTGGTTATCGCCGGCGCTGGTTCGGGCAAGACCAACACGCTGGCCCATCGCGTCGCTCATCTGATCGTCAAGGGTGCCGACCCGCGCCGCATCCTGCTGATGACCTTCTCGCGCCGCGCCGCATCCGAAATGGCCAAGCGCGTCGAACGCATTGCCGGCGAAGTGCTCGGCCGCGATGCCGCGGTCATCACCGATGCGCTGACCTGGGCCGGCACCTTTCACGGCATCGGCGCGCGGCTGCTACGCGACTATGCGCTGGAGATCGGCCTCCACCCGGCCTTCACCATCCATGACCGCGAGGACTCCGCCGACCTGATGAATCTGGTCCGCCACGAACTGGGTTTCTCGAAGACGGAAGCGCGTTTCCCCACCAAGGGCACCTGCCTTGCCATCTATTCCCGTGCCGTCAATGCACAGGCGCCGCTCAACGAGGTATTGGGGTCTGCCTTTCCCTGGTGCGCCGGCTGGGCGGAGCAACTGAAGCAATTGTTCGCCGGTTATGTCGAGGCCAAGCAGGAGCAGAACGTGCTCGATTATGACGATTTGCTGCTCTATTGGGCGCAGATGGCGGCCGAGCCTGAAATGGCGGCCCATCTGAGCGGCCGTTTCGACCATGTGCTGGTCGATGAGTATCAGGACACCAACCGCTTGCAGTCCTCGATCCTGCTGGCGCTGAAACCCGACGGCGCCGGGCTGACTGTGGTGGGCGACGATGCCCAGTCGATCTATTCGTTCCGTGCCGCCGAGGTGCGCAACATCCTCGACTTCCCCAAACAGTTCGCGCAGGCCGCCGACGTGGTGATGCTGGAGCGCAACTACCGCTCGACCGAAACCATTCTCGCCGCAGCCAATGCCGTGATCGGCGAGGCCTCGGAGCGCTTCACCAAAAACCTATGGTCGGAGCGCAAGTCGACCGACAGACCGAGGCTGGTGACCGTGCGCGACGAGGTCGAGCAGGCCAATTTCGTCTGCGATACGATCCTGGCCGAGCGCGAGGCCGGCACGGCGTTGAAATCCCAGGCGGTGCTGTTTCGCACCTCGCATCACAGCGGGCCGCTGGAAATCGAGCTGACCCGTCGCAACATTCCCTTCGTCAAGTTCGGCGGCCTGAAGTTCCTCGATGCCGCTCACGTCAAGGACGTGCTGGCGGTGTTGCGCTTCGCCGAAAACCCGCGCGACCGCGTCGCCGGCTTCCGTGTGCTGCAACTGATGCCGGGCATCGGCCCTTCGGCCGCCGCGCAGATAGTCGAGACGATGACGACGGCGCTCGACGAAGCGATGGGTCTGGCCGGTTGGCGCCCGCCGCAACGCGCGGCCGATGACTGGCCGCGTTTCGTCTCGCTCTATTCCGGCCTGCGGGCCGGCGCCAAATGGCCGGCCGATCTCGAACAGATCAGGCGGTGGTACGAGCCCCATCTGGAGCGCATCCACGAGGACGCGACGACCAGGCGCGCCGACCTGTTGCAGCTTGAGCAGATCGGTTCGGGCTATGTCTCGCGCGAACGCTTTCTCACCGAACTGACGCTCGACCCGCCGGACGCGACCAGCGACCAGGCCGGCCCTCCGCATCGCGACGAGGACTATCTGATCCTCTCGACCATCCACTCGGCCAAGGGCCAGGAATGGAAGAATGTCTTCGTCCTGAACACGGTCGACGGCTGCATCCCGGCCGATCTCGGCGTCGGCACCAAGGAAGATATCGATGAGGAGCGCCGGCTGCTCTACGTGGCGATGACACGCGCCAAGGACAATCTCAACCTGGTCATGCCGCAACGCTTCTTTCCGCACGGCCAGGCGGCGCGCGGCGACCGCCATCTCTATGCCTCGCGCACGCGCTTCATCCCGGCTTCGATCCTTGCGGCATTCCAACAAGTATCTTGGCCGAGCGCGCAGGCGGCACAGGGCAGGGCGGCCCGGCCGGAGGTCCGCGTCGACATCGGTGCGCGCATGCGGGGCATGTGGAAATAGTCGCGGCAATGCTCCAGCCACCGATCAGGATAGCCCTCGCCGGCGCGCTGGGCCGCATGGGTCGGCAGATGACGGACGCGGTGCAGGCAGATGCGCGGCTGGCGCTTGCCGCCCGATTCCACCGGCCGGGCATGGTCGGCGAAGGTCTGGTGAGCCGCGACGAGGCGCTTGCCATGGCCGATGTGGTGATCGATTTCACCACGCCGGCTGCGTCCGCCGCGCTCGCCGAAGCCTGCGCCGCGCGTAGCGGGCCAGCACTTGTGATCGGTTCGACCGGGTTCCACGCCGCCGAGCTTGCCGTTATTGCGGCCGCCGCGAAGAGCGTCGCCATCGTGCGCTCCGGCAGCTACTCGCTTGGGCTCAACATGCTGGCCGGATTGGTCGAGCAGGCGGCGAAAGCGCTCGATCCCGACGACTGGGATGTCGAGATTGTCGAGGCGCATCATCGCCACAAGATCGATGCGCCCTCGGGCACCGCCCTGATGCTGGGGCAAGCCGCAGCCGGCGGACGCGGTGTCGATCTGGAGACGGTCGCAAGGCGGGTCCGCAATGGCGTCACCGGCCCGCGCCCAGCAGGCGAGATCGGCTTTGCGGTGATGCGCGGCGGCAGCATCATTGGCGAACACAGCGTCGGCTTCTGCGCCGAGGGCGAGACCGTGACCCTGTCGCATGCGGCCGGCGACCGTGTCATGTTCGCCCGCGGCGCCATCGCCGCCGCACTCTGGGTGGCGGGGCGCCCACCCGGCGAATATGACATGCGCGACGTGCTGGGACTGGGCGCCCCGGGACGGCATTGCGGCTAATCTTTTTCGCCCAGTGGCTGAAAGCCAGCTGAAAGCTTGGGCGTGCCATGACAGGGTCGCGGTGTCACCGCATGACCGGTCCTCAAGCGGCCGGCGAGGAGGAGAATGCGGCGCAGCTTCACGGCGCGTCGCCCAAGTGGAGGAAGTTTCGTGACCGGTTTCATCTCGAAGTGCGCCTTGCGCACAGCGGCGCTAACCCTTGTCATCGCTGCGGCAGGCGCCACGGCGGCATCGGCGGCCGACAAGATCACCATCATCGTCGGCGGCATGGAAAAACAGATCTATCTGCCGGCCGTACTCACCCAGCAGCTCGGCTACTTCAAGGACCAGGGACTCGATGTCGAACTGGTCAATTCGCGCGCCGGCGTCGAGGCCGAGAATGAATTGCTGGCAGGCGCCGTTCAGGGCGTCGTCGGCTTTTACGACCACACCGTCGACCTGCAGTCGAAGGGCAAATACATCCAGTCGATCGTCCAGTTCAGCCAGGCGCCGGGCGAGGTCGAGCTGGTCTCCGCCAAGCATCCCGAAATCAAATCGCCGGCCGACTTCAAGGGCGCCACGCTCGGCGTCACCGGCCTCGGCTCGTCGACCGATTTCCTCAGTCAGTATCTGGCCGTGCGCAACGGCCTGAAGCCCGGCGACTATACGCTGCTGCCAGTCGGCGCCGGCAACACCTTCATTGCCGCCGTCAAGCAGGATCAGATCCAGGCCGGCATGACCACCGAGCCGACGATTGGCCGATTGCTGAAGACCGGTGAGGCCAGTGTCCTGGTCGACATGCGTACCCCTGAAAAGACCAAGGAAGCGCTGGGCGGCCCCTATCCGGCGGCGTCCTTCTACGTCCAGTCCGCCTGGCTCGAAGACCACAAGGATGAGGCACAGAAACTCGCCAATGCCTTCGTCATGACGATGAAGTTCATCGCCACGCATTCGGCCGAGGAGATCGCCGACAAGATGCCGAAGGACTACTACGCTGGCAACAGGGACCTCTACGTGCAGGGGCTGGCCGGCGGCAAGGCGATGTTCACGCCGGACGGCCGCATGCCGGCCGACGGCCCGCCAACCGTGCTCAAGGTCCTTTCGACATTCTCCAAGAGTCTGCAGGGCAAGCAGATCGACCTGTCGAAGACCTATACGACGACGTTCGTCGACGCCGCCAAGTAGCGTCGCCCGACGGGCACGGCTTCCCGTCTCCGCTCGTTGAAGAACAACGGCTTGCGCCGCTTGCTTGAATCTAGCCGGCAGCGGCACGGCCCTTGCCGGACCACCAGGAGACCCGCGGCAGCGTTGCGGGCTCCCTTGCCCATCGCGACAGGAGTGTGTCATGCAACTGCAACCCATGGCGGCCGAGAAGCTGTCTCAGGCCGCACTGCCAGCCGATGCGGCGATCGCCATCGACGACGTGACGTTGCGCTTCGTCACGCCGGACGGCCACATGATGACGGCGATCCGCGATTTCACCATGACGGTGGCGCGCGGCGAATTCGCTTGCGTCGTCGGGCCGACCGGCTGCGGCAAGTCGACGACGCTCAATCTCGTCACCGGGCTGCTGCGGCCGACGACTGGCAATGTCCGTGTCATGGGCAGCCCTGTCACCGATATCAGCCGCGACATCGGCTTCGTCTTCCAGGCTGACGCGCTGTTTCCCTGGCGCAGTGTCATCGACAATGTCGCCGCCGGCCCGCTCTATCGCGGCATGCCAAAGGCGCAGGCCTATGAGCTGGCGCGTGACTGGATCGCCCGTGTCGGCCTCGGCCGCTTCGAAAAGCACTATCCGCACCAGCTGTCCGGCGGCATGCGCAAGCGCGTCGCGCTCGCTCAGACCTTCATCAACCAGCCCAAGATCCTGCTGATGGACGAGCCGTTCAGCGCGCTCGACATGCAGACGCGCACCGCCATGCAGGACGAGCTGCTGGGTCTGTGGTCGCAGCAGAAGTCTTCCGTCGTGTTCGTCACTCACGACCTGGAGGAGGCAGTGGCACTGGCTGACAAGGTTTATGTGCTGACGGCCGGGCCGGGCACGGTCAAGAGCGTCTACCGCATCGACCTGCCGCGTCCACGCGTCATGGCCGACATTCGCTACGACCCGAAATTCGTCGAGATCGCCAAGGTGATCTGGAACGACCTGCGCGAGGAAGTGCAACTCGGCCAGACCCGCACCTTGCAAACCGGCCATTAGAGCGGGTCGCCGACCCGCTCTAATGGTTTTGTTTTTCGCAATTCCGGACGGAAAACCGCTTGGCACTTTTCCTGGAATTGCTCTGAGAGGAGACGCTGCCATGACCGCCATATCTCCCACCACTTCCCAGGCCGCCGTCCGCGATGCCTCCATCGCCGTTGCCGAAGGCCGGGCAAAGGCGCGGCTGCGCCGCCGGCATGCGCTGGTCATCGGCCTACGCCTGGCTATCCTGGTCGTCTTCCTCGGCCTATGGGAACTCGGTGCCGACCACAACATCATCGATCCGTTCTTCTTCGCCAGCCCGTCCGGTATCTGGGACCAGATCTGGGTGTGGGTCACCGAGGGCACGTCGCAAGGTCCGCTCTGGGTGCAAATTTATGTGACACTCGAGGAAACCTTCCTCGGCTTCGTCATCGGCGCCGTCGGAGGCATCGCCGCGGGCATCATCCTCGGCCGCAACCGGCTGCTGGCGGACGTCTTTTCGATCTACATCAAGATCGCCAACTCGGTGCCGCGCGTCGTGCTGGGCTCGGTGTTCATCATCGCGCTCGGCCTAGGCATGGCCTCCAAGGTGGCTCTCGCCGTGGTGATGGTGTTCTTCGTCGTTTTCGCCAACGCCTTCCAGGGCGTGCGCGAGGCCGACCGGGCGATGATCGCCAACGCCCAGATCCTCGGCGCGTCGCCATTCCAGATCACCCGCACCGTCATCATCCCGTCGGCGATGAGCTGGATCCTGGCCAGCCTGCATGTCAGCTTCGGCTTTGCCCTGGTCGGCGCGGTGGTCGGCGAATTCCTCGGCGCCAAGCAAGGCATGGGCCTGCTGATCTCGACGGCGCAGGGCGCCTTCAACGCCAATGGTGTCTTTGCCGCCATGATCATCCTGGCGGTGATGGCGCTGGTGGTGGAGTTCATCATCACCCGCTTCGAGAACTATGTCGTCAAATGGCGGCCGGCGCCGTTCAACGAGCAGGGGACCTGATCCACTTCGGCATGCCGCGATCAGGCCAAAGGCAATCTTACTTCAACCACCAGGCCACCGGTCGCGCTATCTCCGAGGATGACGCGGCCGCCGGCATTTTCGATGACCTCGCGCACGATGGCGAGGCCAAGCCCGCTGCCTTCCTCGGTCGAACCGGCAATGCGGTAGAAGCGTTCGAACACATGGTCTCGCTCGTCCGCCGGAATGCCGGGCCCATCATCGGCGACCGTCAGCACGGCTTCGCCGTCTGTGGCCGCCAGTTTCACCGTGACGCTGCCGCCAGCGGCCGAATAGCGAAGCGCATTGTCGACAAGATTGACGATCATCTCGCGCAGCATGGTGCCGTCGCCGATGACCGGTACGGGGCCAGCCTCCTCGAAGCCGAGATCGATCCTGCGAGCGATCGCGGCCGGCGCCTGGGTTTCCAGCACGTGCCGGGCGGCGTCGGTCAGGTCGATGCGGTCGGCGCGCGGCCGCCGGCTACCGGGTTCGGCTCGCGATAAGGTCAGCAACTGTTCGGCCAGCCGCGCCAGCTTGCCGGAGCTTGCCTGCAGCGCCACCAGGGCTTCCTGGCGCGCCTCCGTAGCACTTTCGCGAAGCGCGTAGCTTGCCTGTGTCGACAGCAGCGCCAGCGGTGTGCGCAACTGGTGCGCCGCATTGGCGATGAAGCGGCGTTGCGCCGCCATCTGCGCGCGCACCCGCTCCATGTAGGCGTTCAACGCATCGATCAGCGGCTGAATCTCGCTTTGCGCCCCCGGCACTTCGATCGGGTCAAGCTTGCTGCGGCCTGGCGAGCGCACCGCGTCGCGCAGCCGGATCAGCGGCGCCAGACCGCGACGCAGCCCGAGCAGCACGAAGATGCCGGCAATGGCCACCAGCGCCAGTTGCTGGGCAAAGGCGCTCAGCCACAGCCGTTTCACCATCGCATCATGCCCGGCCGGCGTGACACCAACGGTGACGGATATTGGCGAGTCAGCGCCGGCGCCGACCACCGCATGATTGAATGTCAGCAGCCGCAGCGCGTGGCCGCGATAGACCCCTTCTGTGCTGGGCTGCCTCGGACCTTCGGGCAGGTCGGGGTAGCCGGTCAGCAAACGCCCGCCAGCCGTCTCGACACGATAATAGACGCTGTCGCGATCGCCGGTGTCGAACATCTCGATCGCCGCCGGCGGCACCGTGGCGTCGAGCACGCCGTCGACGATGGCGACCTGCTCGGCGATGGCGCGTGCGGAACCCAACAGCATCCGGTCCGTGACCAGATCGGCGGTCGCCTGCGCGCCGCGGTGGCTGGTCCACAGGTTAATGGTGGCGAGCCCGGCGAGCGGCAACACCACCCAGGCCAGCAACTGCAAACGGAGGCTGCTAATCCTCATGGCGCCAAATCATCATGACGCAAGAGATAGCCGAGGCCACGCAAGGTGGCGATCTGGACACGAGATCCTTCTAGCTTCTTGCGTACACGGTGCACATAGATCTCGATGGCGCTGGGGTCGGCGTCGGTCTCGAAATCATAGATCGCGGCCAACAACGCCGCCTTGCTCACTGTGCGTCCGGCCTTGACCATCAATTGCTCCAGCACTGCGTGTTCGCGCGGCGTCAGCGCCAATGTCTCGCCAGCGAGCGAAAACAGCCGGGTATTGGTGTCGAAGACGAGATCGCCGCAGGCAACGACAGGCGCGGTGCGGTCATTGGCGCGGCGCAGCTGCACGCGGATGCGAGCCTCCAGCTCCTCGATCTGGAACGGCTTTGCCAGATAGTCGTCGGCGCCTTCATTGAGGCCCTTGACGCGGCCGTCGAGGCTGGCATTGGCGGTCAGCACGATCACCGGCACTCGGTTGCCGCGCGCCCGCAGCATGCGCAGCACTTCCAGCCCACCCATGCGCGGCAGCGCCAAGTCCAGGATGACAAGCGCGTGGTCGCCGGCGGCGAGCGCGTGCTCGACATCCTCGCCGTCATGAACGATGTCGACGACATAATTCGCCTGACGCAGAGTCTTGCCCAGCCAGTCAGCCAGTTCGCGATTGTCCTCGACGAGCAGCAGCCGCATTTCTATCACTTTCCTGGAAAGCAGGTCACCCGGAATTCCGCCCGTTCTTCGACCGGCACAGCCAAGGTCGCGTCGGATTGATGGTCGTGCACAAGCGATAATATCGATCTGACGCCAAGGCAAATGCACGGCCGACGGGCACCGTGAACCGCAGCCTCCAAACCAACAGATTGGAAGCCGCAAAAACACAGCCGGCTGTCATCCGGCGTAGGTCAGGCCCACACAATTGGAACCCTTTCGGCGCTCAGAAGAGAACGCTGGAACCAGTCGATCCAGACAAATCGAACCGATCGGTTCGTTTTCCGTTGACGGACCGTGCAGCCCTTGGTGAACGACCGGCTCGCTGCACGGTCGCGCCTGCGGTGGTGACGTCTGTTAACAACTTGATTTTGAACGATAAAATTATGATTGCCAAGGCCATTTGTCGAGTTTCAAGGACCGAAATCTCACAATCTTTGGAACATCTTCGTGATTGGAATCCGCGGCAGGGCAAACCCATCTCGGGGAGGTCCGAGCGACGCGAAATTCCTCCCAAGGGCACGCATTAGACGGACAGAACAGAGAACCATTGGAGTAAATAAAATGACCAAGATCGCACTCACTGCCGCAGCCATCCTTGTGGCCACGAGCACTGCTTTTGCCGGCAGCGACAATTACGGATCTTACAACGCCAACCAGCCGGTTCCCAACCAGTCGACTTCGAGCCAGTCGATTTCGGGCCAGTCGACTTTCAACATCGACACCACGCGCACCGGCTCGATCCTGAAGCCCTCGAAGGCACAGGGCGACGCCAACGCCAAGGTGCCGGCTGAGTCTGGCCGGGGCATCTGGGGCCGCTAATCCAGGCAAGTCTTGACTACCAAGTCTTGACTACAAAGAGCGGTGGGCTTGGCCCGCCGCTCTTGTTTTTTGCGCAGAGTAGCACCAGCCGGGGGCGCTGGCCCAAGCGGCCAATCTTCGCTGTCGGCAACAAACAGTTCTCGGCCAAAAATAAAATTGGATTGGCTGGGGTCCGCTGCATGGCAGGCTCGGTCTGCCGCGCCTGGATTCTAGCCCAGATCCTTCGGCCGCAGACAATGTGTCAGCCGGGCGCAAGACAAGGCCGACCAGTCGCCCTCGAAAACGAAGCGCACGAGGGCCGCTGTCGGGAATTTTTCCTCGAGCTTCTTGCGCGCCTTGGCCTCCGATCCTGGCCCGGCAAGCTGGTTGGCCAGATCTTCCAGACCCGGATTGTGTCCCACCACGAGCAAGCTGCCGTCCGACGGATCGACCTGACGAATCTGGCTTAGAATATCCGCCGCTGAAGCGTCGTAGAGCGCCTTGGCGAATGCGACCTTGGGATGCGCAGGCAGTTCCGCCGCCACCAGCCGCCAGGTGTCGCGGGTGCGCAATGCCGGCGACACCAGCGCCAGTTCCGGCAGCCAGTCGCGCGCCGCAAGCTCACGCCCCATCAAATGTGCTGCCTTCAATCCGCGATCGGTGAGTGGACGGTCGAAATCATCGAGTGCCGGATCGTCCCAGCTCGATTTGGCGTGGCGAAGCAGGAGAAGCTGTTTCATCGCCACGCTCTCGATACTCACGGCGTGATGCGCGCCAGATGCTCGAGGTCGGCTTCCTCGCGCAGCGGGTCGGGGGCCATCACCACCGAGGTGCTGTTGTCGGCATCGTCGGCAAAATGGGCAAGCACGGTGCGGCCGGCCTCCATGCGCGCCTTGCCCTCGGCGACCAGCCCCAGCGCCAGCGGATAGAGCCGATGCTCCGTCTTCAGTACGCGGGCAGCCAGTGTATCCGCGGTGTCGCCGATCATCACCGGCACGGCCGCCTGGGCGATGATCGGGCCGTCATCCATCTCGGAGGTGACGAAATGCACGGTGCAGCCATGGATGCGTATGCCGGCGGCGAGTGCACGCGCATGAGTATCGAGCCCCTTGAAAGCAGGCAGCAGGGCAGGGTGGATGTTGATCATGCGGCCCTGCCATTTCTGGACGAAGCCGGGGGTGAGGATGCGCATGTAGCCGGCCAGCGCCACGATCTCGGCGTTGAATGCCGCGAGCGCTGCGTCGATGGCGGCGTCATGAGCCTGCTTGCTGCCGTGATCGGCGCGCGGAATGACCTGCGTGGCGATGCCGCGCGCCCTGGCGATGCCGAGGCCGGCAGCGTCGGCCTTGTCGGAAATGACGCCGACGATCTCGGCCGGGAAGGCCGGGTCGCTGGCTGCCGCGATCAGCGCGGTCATGTTGGAGCCGCGTCCCGAGATCAGGACAACGGTGCGTTTCTTCTGCGCGCTCATAGGCCGATCGAGCCCCGATAGATGACGCCGGCATCTCGGCGCGGCACGATGCGGCCGATCGGCGTCACCGTCTCGCCGGCCTCCTGCAGCACGGCGGCAACCTGCGCCGCCTGGCCGGACGCGACCGCCAAAATCATGCCGATGCCGCAATTGAAGGTGCGCATCATCTCTTCCGGCGCCACGCCGCCGGTCTTGGCCAGCCACGAGAACACTGAAGGGACATCGATCGCCTCGAGGTCGAGCTCGGCCGAAAAATCCTTGGGCAGCACGCGCGGAATGTTTTCCGGGAAGCCGCCGCCGGTGATGTGAGCGAGCGCCTTGATACCATGCGTGTTGCGGATAGCCTTGAGGATAGACTTGACGTAGATGCGGGTCGGCTCAAGCAGCGCCTCGGCAAGCGTGGCCTCGTCGTTGAATGGCGCCGGATCGCCCCACGCCAGGCCGCTGACGGCGACGATGCGGCGCACCAGAGAATATCCGTTCGAATGCAGGCCCGAGGAAGCGAGGCCCAGCAGCACGTCGCCTTCGACGATGTCGTCGGTGGGCAAGAGCTGGCCGCGTTCTGCCGCGCCCACTGCAAAGCCGGCAAGGTCGTAGTCGTTGCCGTGGTACATGCCGGGCATCTCGGCCGTCTCGCCGCCGATCAGCGCGCAGCCGGCCTGGCGGCAGCCCTCGGCAATGCCGCCGACGATCGCGGCACCCTGGTCGGGATCGAGCTTGCCGGTGGCGAAATAGTCGAGGAAGAACAGCGGCTCGGCACCCTGCACGACGATGTCGTTGACGCACATGGCGACGAGATCGATACCGATCGTATCGTGCTTGCCGGCATCGATGGCGATCTTGAGCTTGGTGCCGACGCCGTCATTGGCGGCCACCAGCACCGGATCGATAAAGCCGGCGGCCTTGAGGTCGAACAGGCCGCCAAAACCGCCGATCTCGCCATCGGCGCCCGGCCGGCGCGTCGCCCGCACCAGCGGCTTGATCTTCTCGACCATGAGATTGCCCGCGTCGATATCGACGCCGGCCTCTGCATAGGTGAGCCCGTTGGTGAGCCCGTTCCTGCGCTTGCTCGTTTTGGGCTGGCCCGTTTTGGGCTGGCTTGTGTCGCGCTTGCTCATCGCAATTTTCCTGCTCGTTTGCGGGCTCTTCGCATGAACGGCTGCGCCTCGCAAGGATGACGACGGAATGGTTGGCTTTTGCCCCCGATAAAAGCGAGGCGATGGCGCCTTGTGCAAAATCTCCTCCGCCCTCGTTTCTCATCGGAGGCAAAACCTCGCGTCTCCATTTCGCCTCACCCCTTTGCATCCTTGTAAGTAGTTGTTGTTGGTGCTCTGTTGCCAGTCATCAGGCATCGGGGAACAGGCCATGCTCAATCCTTCGCAACAGATCATGAGGCTAGGCCTCGGATTCGCCGTGTCACAGGCGCTGCGCGTCATTATCGAACTCGGCATCCCCGATCTCCTGGCTGCCAGCGAGCGGTCGGTAGATGAACTGGCGGCTGCCACTCAATCGGATGCTGACTCGCTTTATCGTGTAATGCGACTTCTCGCGCCTGAAGGGGTGTTTAGCGAAGTGCTGCCCCGTCATTTCGAGTTGACGGAGGTTGGTGCGGTGCTGCGCTCCGATCGGCCGGGTCCCCGTGACTTCATCCGTATGATCAACAGCGAAGCCTATCTTGCCTTCGAACAGCTCCTGCATTCTGTTCGCACCGGAAAGCCGGCCTTCGACAAGGTTTTCGGGAGCCCAAGGTTTGACTGGCTGTCGGAACATCCGGAGCAGGCTGCCTTGTTTCAGCGTGCCATGGTCGCCTTGAGCCAAGGCAGTAACGAGGCCGTTGCCGAAGCCTATGATTTCAAGCCGTTCACGCGGATCGTCGACGTTGGCGGCGGACATGGCCAGCTTCTCTCGGCGATCCTGGCGCGCAACCCTCACCTGGACGGCGTGCTTTTCGATTTGCCTTCGGGCGTCGCGGCAGCGCGCCAGGGTGCCGGAGGCGACCTGCCGCGCACCGAATTTGTCGCCGGTAATTTCTTTGAAAGTGTTTCCACCGGTGACGTCTACATCATCAAGAAGGTCGTTCACGATTGGGATGATGGGCGTGCCGCGGAGATCCTGCGAAATTGCCGCAAGGCAATGCTGCCGAACGGGAAGGTGCTTGTGGCCGAGACGCTCGTGCCGCCAGGCGACGAACCGAACCAGATCAAGGGTATCGACGTGGTCATGCTCGCCGTCACTGGCGGCCTGGAGAGAACGCGGACCCAATATGCAAGCTTGTTCGACGCCGCCGGGCTACGCCTTGAACGAGTGATCCAGACCCGAGGACCCATTTCCATCCTCGAGGCGTCTGCGGTCTGATCAAGCAAAGTGTCGCCGCACCTTTTCCGTGAAGGTTAGGGACATCGCATACGCGAGACTGTCGAGATGGCCGACCGGCAGGGCGCAGGGGTGGTTCACACACAGACCTTTGCCATGTCTGGCGCGCTGCTCCCTTGCGATCCTCCTCCGTCTCCATCATGTATCAGAAGCAAACCCGGCAGGCACGCTTTGACCATCCCCAATCTGATCACCATCCTGCGCTTTGTTCTGGTGCCGGCGGTGGTGCTGGCAATGCTGCAGGCAAGCTGGGACTGGGCCTTTGCCGGGTTTCTCGTTGCCGGCATTTCCGATGGCGTCGACGGTTTTATCGCCCGCCGGTTCGACCAGCAGTCGAGGCTCGGCGCCTATCTCGACCCGATGGCCGACAAGTTGCTGCTGGTTTCGGTCTTCGTCGTCATGGGCTTTATCGGGCAATTGCCGCTATGGCTGGTCATCACCATGGTGTCGCGCGATGCGTTGATCGTCTGCGCGGTCCTATTGTCCTCCGTCATGGCTCACCCGGTCGAGATGAAGCCGCTTTTCGTGTCGAAGGCCAACACCGCCATCCAGATCGTGCTCGCCTCGGTGGTGCTCGGCGAACTTGCCCTGTCGGTTCACCTCGACCCGCTAAGGCCAGTCCTCATATTGCTGTCCGGGGTCTTGACCGTGGCTTCGGCCGCGGCCTATCTCGTGGCTTGGCTGAGGCATATGAGCGGCTATGGCGAAGGCTCCAAACCGGACACCTGACCAGGAATCAATCGAAGCGGCCGCCGAGGCCGCGGCGGCAGGCGAAACTGCGTCTCTGGCGTTTCGCCGCCAGATCCGCTTCTGGCTGATCAGCGCCGTCCTGCTGGCAGTGTTCCTCTACGTCTTCTCAGGCATCCTTTTGCCGTTCGTCGCCGGCATGGTCCTGGCCTACTTCCTCGATCCGGTCGCTGACCGGCTGCAGCGGCTCGGCCTGTCCCGCTTCATGGCGACGGTAGTCATCCTCATCGCCTTCCTCATCGTGCTGGTGCTGGCCTTCGTCATCCTTATTCCGGTGCTGGCGACGCAGATGGCCGATTTCGCCGGCAAATTGCCGGAATACCTGACCCGGCTGCAGAGCCTGATCACGTCTTTCGATCCGAAATGGCTGGAACAGAAATTCGGTGTCAACGCCAATGGCCTGCGCGACGGGTTGAATTCGCTGCTGACCTCCGGCTTCGGCCTGCTCACCACGGTCTTCACCTCGATATGGAGTTCCGGCGTGGCGCTGGTTTCGGTGGTCAGCCTGTTCGTGGTGACGCCGGTGGTCGCCTTCTACATGCTGCTCGACTGGGACCGCATGGTGGCGGTCATCGACAGCTGGGTGCCGCGCGACAATGTCGCGACGGTGCGCGCCATCGCCAAGGACATCAACACCGCCACCGCCGGCTTCGTGCGCGGCCAGGGCACGCTGTGCCTGGTGCTGGGCGCCATGTATGCCACCGGGCTGACGCTGACCGGGCTGAATTTCGGCATTCTCATCGGCCTGTTCGCCGGGCTGATCTCCTTCATTCCCTATGTCGGTTCGCTCACCGGACTGGTGCTCGCCGTCGGCGTAGCCTTCGTCCAGTTCTGGCCGGACTGGACGATGATCGTCGCCGTCGCGGTGGTGTTCTTCATCGGCCAGTTCATCGAAGGCAACATCCTGCAGCCGCGACTGGTCGGCAAAAGCGTCGGCCTCCATCCGGTGTGGTTGATGTTTTCGCTGTTTGCGTTCGGCGCGCTGTTCGGCTTCGTCGGCTTGTTGATCGCGGTGCCGGCTTCTGCTGCCGTTGCCGTGCTGGTGCGGTTTGCCATCGCCCGCTATCTCGAATCGCCGCTTTACAAGGGCCACGGCGCGGCGCCTGTGCCGCAGCTTCCGGAAGATCGCGGCGGCGGCCACCGCACGCAACCGCGTCGCTGAAGTGACTGCCCCGCCAACCGACCCGCCGCGCCAGTTGCCGCTCGATCTCGGCCATGGCACCGGCTATACACGCGACGAGCTCGTCGTCTCCGGCACCAACAACCAGGCTGTAGGTTTGGTCGATCGCTGGCCGGACTGGCCTTCGCAGGTTGTGGTGCTGGCCGGTCCCGCCGGTTCGGGCAAGACACATCTGGCCTCCATATGGCGCAAACGTGCCGACGCGGTGGCGGTCGACGCCAAGCGTATCGGTGACAGCATCGACAATCTCGGCGCCCGCGCGGCACTGATCGACGACGTCGATAAAGGAGCGATTGATGAACAAGGCTTGTTCCATCTGATCAACGCGGTGCGCGGTGCCGGTTCGACACTGCTCCTGACGGCGCGCCGCTTTCCGTCGGCCTGGGGTGTCAGGCTGCCTGACCTTTCCTCACGGTTGAAGGCGGCGGCGACGGTCGAGATCCATGAGCCCGACGATCTCTTGCTCGCCGGCGTCATCACCAAGCTGTTCGCCGACCGCCAGGTCGAAGTCGAACCGCATGTAGTGCAATATCTGGTGCGCCGAATCGAGCGCTCGCTGGCGACAGCGATGCGCGTGGTGGAAAGGCTGGACCGCACCGCGCTCGAGCGCAAGACGCCGATCACGCGCACGCTCGCCGCAGAAACCGTCAGTGCCATGGATGAAGGGCAGGGCGAGTTCGAGATTTAGGCTTTTGGCAGGCTGATCTCACAGCATAGGCAAAGTAGGCCGTCGACCGTGAACAATCCGGCCCCTAAGCGGCGACCGGCTTGGGCCGGAGTTGGAAGAGAGCGATCAAGAGCGACAAAAAAACCTTCAGCCACCTGAGCAGGAGAGAGAAGTTGTAGCCGGCGGCGGCCAGGATGGCGTTGACGGCGTCGCCGTGCTGACCGGCGAGGTAGTTGCGGCCCATGCGGTGCTCGGCCTTGATGTGGCCGATCACCGGTTCGACCGCCGACCGCCGCCGCATCTGGCGTTTGATGGCCGGGGTGACGCGGCGTTTCTGGCCGCTGGTGAAGACCCTGAACCTGTGGCTCTGGGGTGCGTTGTGGCCGCGATAGCCGGCGTCGGCGAGGATGCGGCCGATCTGGTTGCCGATGGTCTCTTCCATGTCGGGGATGACGCTTGCCAGCGTATGGCCGTCATAGGGATTGCCAGGCAGTGCTTTTGCATGCAGGGCGAATTGGCCGCCCTTGGAGCGCTTCAGCGTGGTGGCCACCGACACCTTCACTCCGAACTCGTAGGGCATGTGCGCCTTGCCCTTGCCGATGCATTCCACCTCGTGCGCGTGCAGGCTGTAGATCTTGCGGCCGCGCTGGCGCTGACGCTGCTCGAGAACGGTGGCGGCCTGGTAGAGCGGCCATTTGAAGAGCGCGTCCAGCCTCGCATCGCCGGCGACCTGGCGACCGATGTCGCGAATGGTCCGGCCGAGGTAGGTCTTAAGCCTGCGCATCGCCTTGTTGGCCCGCTTGAACTGCTTGGCGTGGGCATAGCGCTGGTGCTTGATCAGCGCCAGCTTGCCGACCCGCACATAGCTCTGGCGCAAATTGAGCCCCGTCCTCTTGGCCAGCCGCACCAGCCGCTCGCGCGCCCGGTGGATGAGCTTGGCGTCGGTCGGGAACATCACGTTCTTCGGCTGCACGGTGGTGTCGACGATCACCTGGCGCGTGTCGGACGGCTTCATCGCCCCGGTCTTGACCGCGAGGCTGAGGCTTTCCTGCAACAGCGCCATGATCCGCTCCTCGCCCATGCGGCTGCGCCAGCGCGTCATCGACGAGCGATCGAACGGCAGCGCGTGGCAGAAGAATTCCTCGCCGCAAAGATACTGGAAGTAGGGGTTCTCCACCCAGCGCTCGCACAGCACCTCATCCGACAGGTTGAAAGTGTGCTTGAGGATGGCCAGCCCCGCCATCAGCCGGGTCGGCAGCGGCGGCATGCCGGGGCCGTCCGAATAGACGGCGCCGAAACGCTCCTCCAGCACCGGCCAGTCGATCGCCTGCGCCAGCCGCACCAGCTCGTGCTTCATATTGATGATCTGATCGAGCCTGGAGCGGAACAGATCCTGCTTTCCCGTCTCGCGCTTCTCGCGTGGCCTGGACATCCGCGGTCCCCTCGATTCGCCGCCGCCGAACCCAGTGAATCACGCTCCGCAGCACAAGGGAATCGCAAAACGAATTGCAGGAAAACAGCCCCCATAAACCGCTAATCCTGCAATCCAAAAGTCGCTATCCGCCTCAATCAACATGCTAGATCAACGGCTTGCGGATAGTTCACGGTCGACTAGGCCGGTCCAAACAGCGACACCCAAGCATCGATCCCAAGCATCTGAAATTCCCTGTTTGCCGAAGTTCGATCGGGCAATGGCACCCGCATTGCTGCCCTCAGACTTGCACCGGCAAGCTGTTGCGACAAGGCCGACTGCCGGAGTCGGCGCAGGGCGAACACGCATTTGCGCGCGGGGCATTTGCAATTTTTCAGGGAGTGGTCGGAGTGGAGAGATTCGAACTCCCGACCCTCTGGTCCCAAACCAGATGCGCTACCAGGCTGCGCTACACTCCGAACGGTCTGTTGCCTATTCATTTCAGTGGAGCATGGCAAGTGCAAAAACCTTGCCGCCATGCGCATTGCGCAGTAATGACGGTCGAAGGGCGGCGATGCTGCCTTGCACAATAACGAGGTGGCCATGTCCGCGCGCATTTTCAGCCCTGCCAAAACCGCGATGCAGTCCGGCACGGCCAAGACCGGCTACTGGGTGCTGGAATTCGACCCCGAGACGCGCAAGAAGATCGACCCGCTGATGGGCTATACGACGTCGCGAGACATGAGAAGCCAGATCAGACTCACCTTCGATACACGCGAAGAGGCGGTGGCTTATGCCGAAAAGGAAGGGCTCGCTTACCGCGTCGAGGAGCCGAAAGAGACCAAGCGCCGCCAGATTTCCTATGCGGAGAATTTCCGCTATGACCGCAGGACGCCCTGGACGCATTGAACGGCAGCCAGGGTCAAGTATCCAGCCGGCCCAACGGCCGGCCAGCGGTCCCGTAGCTCAGCTGGATAGAGCACCGGCCTTCTAAGCCGATGGTCACAGGTTCGAATCCTGTCGGGATCGCCAATAATTTCAAAGACTTGTGGCGGTGGCCTGATCTATGCCGCAAGTCCCGGCATCCAGCGACTGCCAGCGCCGCAACTCCATGCAGCAGGGAGGCTAGTCTGGACCTGCCGCCGACTGGGCGCGGCGATGCGGAATTATTTCGTGATCTGGCAGGGTTGGAACCTTAGCTCCCATAACGCGTTCGGGGCCTTGTATTCGCGGTGCCTCATAAAAAGGCAATGTGCGGGCCGGCGAATGGGCTGGGGGCAAAACAAGCGCGGGTTGGGGTAGGAGAATCCAGGTTATGTCGAAACGTGAAATTGGAACGTCCCCTTCGTTGGGGCGGCGTATCGCTGAACTTAAGGCGAGAATGCGGGATGCGGAAATTTCCGACCATGAGATGAAAACGTTTCACAAGGTCGCCGCCATCATGGGGCCTGGCGACGGCTCCCTACGGCTGGATGCCGACGATCTAATCGCGGCATCCTTCGTCCTCGAGACGCTGGGCGAACAGGCCTCCAACCGCTGACATTTCCCTGCACCAGCCCGAAATTCTTATCGTGAGAGCGAGCACGGCCGCCGTCGGCGGCCGTTGCCGCCCCGGGATTGAATTGGAGGGAAAGTCTTATCAATTTGTTTGCGTTGGTCGGTCATAGTCGCGTCGACTAACGGAGTTGAACGCGATGAGGATCGATCTGTCGCCGACGAGTTGGGGCAGGGTGATCGCTGTGACCACGGCCGGTACGGCATTCTTCATTGCCGTGGCGTTCTTCGTCGATTCCTTTAATTTCCCCTATCTGTCGCGCGAAGCCGTGTGGCGGGCACAGATGACGGACCTGCTGCTGCCTTTGGCGCTGGGCGGATCCTTCCTGTTTTTCCTCATGTGGAAGATACGCCAGCTGGCTATCGCGCAGCGCGACCTGAGCGTCATTGCCGCGACCGACAGCCTGACGGCGGTGTTGAACCGTGGTGCCTTCTCGATGCTGGTCGAGGCCTATTTGGAGCAGACCCGCAAGGAGGAGCAGACCCGTTCGGGGGCACTGCTGATCATCGACGCCGACCATTTCAAGTTGATCAACGATCGCCTGGGCCACGACTGCGGCGATCAGGCGCTCAAGCTGATAGCGCAGGCGATCAAGGGGCAATTGCGTGGCGGCGATATTGTCGGCCGCATCGGCGGCGAAGAATTCGGCGTGTTTCTTCCCGGCGTGGATCCCTCGCAATCCTGGATGGTTGCCGAAAGCATCCGCCGACGTATCAGGGAGATGGACTTTTCGCCCGGCGGCAGACCTTGCCCGCTTTCCGTCAGCATCGGCGGCGCGAGTTTTACCGGCCCGATCACCTATGAGGAAATTTTCTCCGCCGCCGACAGAAGGCTTTACACGGCCAAGTCGAACGGGCGCGATCAGGTCAGCTTCGATCCGGCGGGGGCCGCCCCGGTGCCTCAACCCAGCGTCACCACCGTGCATTGAGATTAGCCCGATCATGGGTGGTCATCGCAACCTAGAAACCGTCGCGTCCTGTCACAATTGTGCACAAGAACCTCGGACACCCCACTGATTTGTGAAGGCTTCGACGTAGACGGCGCTTTCGCTTTGCCGACATCGCGCTAAAGTGTCCGCAGCCCTGCCGGGGCTGGACGAATCGAGCAGGGCCTCCTTCGCATGACATTGATGAGCGCGGCGGCTCTGCTGATCCTTGTCCTGACTTACGCCGGTGTCGCCATTGGCCGCTTCCCTGGCCTGCGCCTCGACCGTGCGGGGATCGCGCTGCTCGGCGGGGCCGCGATGATCGCCATCGGCGCGCTCAGCATGGAGGACGCCTACCGGGCGATCAATTTCGACACCATCACGCTTCTGCTCGGCATGATGATCGTGGTCGCGCATCTGAAGGTGTCAGGCGCCTTTCGCGGTCTTGGCGCCATCGCCATCGAGCATGCGCATGCGCCCTTCATGCTTTTGGTGATGGTGACGCTGCTGACCGGCGTGCTGTCGGCCTTCCTGGTCAACGACGCCATCTGCCTCGTCATGGCGCCGATCGTCGTCCACGTCACCCGCATCATCAAGCGCAACCCGATCCCCTATCTGATCGCCACCGCCACCGCGTCGAATTGCGGCAGCGTCGCCACCATCACCGGCAATCCGCAAAACATGGTCATCGGCGCGCTGTCGGGCATTTCCTATCCGGCCTTTTCGGCAGCACTCGCTCCGGTCGCGTTGTTCGGCCTCGTCGCGGTGGTCGTCATCGTCCGCGTCGTCTACCGGGCCGAATTCGCACGCACGGTCCAACTGACGCCCGAGGTCTCGCGCGGCCGCATGCATAAGGGGCAGGTGCTGAAGGCGGTGGTGGTCTGCATCGGACTGGCAATTGCCTTCTTCGCCGGCGTGCCCGTCGCCAAGGCAGCCCTCATCGGCGGCGCGATCCTCTTGCTCACCCGTGCCATCAAGCCGGAACGCATCTACCGCGAGATCGACGGTCCGCTGCTGTTCATGTTCGCCGGCCTGTTCATTGTCGTCGCCGGCGCCGAAAAGACGCTGCTGACATCAGACATGATCGCCTCGGCAAAGAACCTTGGGCTGGACGATGTCTGGCGCCTGTCCGGTTTCACCGCAGTGCTCTCCAACATCATGAGCAATGTCCCGGCCGTGCTGGCGCTGCGGCCTTTCATACCCGGCCTCGAAAATCCCGAGCGCGCCTGGCTGGTCGTCGCCATGAGCTCGACGCTGGCCGGCAATTTCACGCTGCTGGGCTCGGTCGCCAACCTTATCGTCGCCGAACAGGCACGGGCCGCCGGCACGCCGCTGTCGTTCGGCGCCTTCTTCAAGATCGGCTTGCCATTGACGTTGATAACGCTTGGTATGGGCACGGCATGGCTGGCGTTTGGGTTCTAAACCTGGCTGCCTGAAATCCGCGCCCGCACAAGCGTCGCTGCGGCGCGGCCGGCCGCCTCGATATAATCGGGGTTGCGGTGGATCAGCATGATCGAAAACGAGCCGTCGATCAGGAGCACGACCTCGCATGCCAAGGCTTGCGGCACTCCGAACCGGCGATCGCCAGCATCCTAACGGCGGTGGCGCGCGGCCTCGACCAGAGCATCGCCGACAGCCTGCTGGTCGAGGCCGAGCAGTTCGCCCGCATGGCCTCGACCGCCGATTTACGCGAAGGGCTCGATGCCTGGATCAAGCGGCGCGCGCCGAGCTATGACGGCTCATGGACGCATGTCGCGCGCCCCGACGAGGCCAGGCGGACCTTGTTGGCGCAGGATCAGGGCGCCACCACCAAGCGGCCTTTCATGTTGGGGTGAAAGCGGCAGAAATAGTCGACCGATCCCGCCGCCTTCAATGTCAGGCTCGCGGATTTCTTCGGCGGGATCATCACCTCCCAGCCGTCTTTCACCGTGGCTGTGTGGGCGAACATATCCTTGTTCACCCACTCGATCGTGTCGCCGATCTTCGCCTCGACGGTGGCCGGCGAGAACACCAGTTTGTCGATGGTGACCCGGATGGTTTCCGCTTGCGCCGGAATGATACCGACGGCCAGCATCAACGCAATCCACGGAGGGCGTTTCGGCATGCACCCGGCCCTTACTTCAGCATGCCTGCGACGTGTTCGGCATGCTGCTCATGGCCCTGGAAAATCTTCAGCCCGGTTTCCAGCAGGCTCTTCAATTCGGCATTCTGCGCCGACGGGATGAGCAGCGTTTCAAGAGCGCCGTCGACCTGCTTGTGATAGGCCACCTCATTGTCGACATAAGCCTTGTCGAAGGCCGCGCCCTTGAGCTTGGCGAGTTTCGCCCGCTCCTCCTCCGCCGCTTTGGTCAACGCCTTGCTGGTAGCGTTGTTTTCCGGCGTGACCTTGAGTTTCTTGACCAGATCGAGCGCCTGCACGTTCACCGCCTCATGGTCGCGGATCATGTCCTTGGCGAAGTCCACGACTTCCTTGTTCTTGGATTTCTTGATCGCCTGCTTGGCGGCCTCCACATCGAGCACGCCGGCGGTGTAGGCGATATGGGCGATCTGCGGGTCGGTCGGCTTGTCGGCGGCTTGCGCAAATGGGGCAGTGCCAAGCAGCAGCAGGGCGGCCAGCGCAGCGGTATATCGGATTAGCATGGTATCTCCTTCGCCCGGACGCAGGGGTCGCGCCGGACAGTGTTTTTCGGTTGACGATCATTGGATGCGGGACGGCGGCAAACGTTCCCGTCAAAATAAACTGAATCCGCCGGGGTCAGCTCTCCAGCCCGAGCCGCCGCATGACCGCGCTGGTAAGCCTTTCGCAACGCCGGCCGGCGAAGGGGAAGGCATCGAGCAGCACCGGCCCGATCTGGTCGTCCAGCGCCTTGCGCACCAGGGCACGGGCGCGGTGCAGCCTTGTCTTGACGGTTTGCGGCCGCACGCCGAGCAGATCGGCGGTCTCTTCGATGCTCAGCCCCTCGATCACACGTGCCACGAACACAGTCCGGTAGACATCGGGAAGGCTGTCGGTGGCCTGTTCGACCAGTTGGAGGATCTGCCGTTGCGCCATCGTCCGTTCCGGATCGTCGCTGGGGTTGAGGGGGAACCGGATGATCTCGGCTTGCGGGTTTTCCGGCATTGCTACCGTTCGGCGCCTCTTGCGCAGACGGCCGAGCGCCTCGTTGATGACGATGCGCGACAGCCATGTGGCCAGCGAAGAGTCGCCGCGAAAGGCATCGAGATGGGCGAACGCCCTGACATAGGCCTCCTGCACGATGTCCTCGGCCTCGCTGTCATTGCGCACGACGCCACGCGCGATCCTGTAGAGCCGTTGATTGTGCGTCTTGATGATGGTGCGGAAGGCATCGCCCTCGCGCGCCAGGGCGCGTCGCACGAGTTGCACGTCGCCTGATGCAGAAGACACGGCCGTCAAAACAGCAGGCATGGCCAGTTTCCTCAACCCGATCTCTGGACCGGAACCTCGATTGAGAGATTGGACGCTGTTGCCGGCAAAAGGTTCCCGACTATCTTTCTCCGGGTCCGGTGGGGTTAAGCTACCGCATCCAATGAAGGCTTGTCAGCAGCCTGCAGGCGCGCCGTTGCCGCCAGGAGATCGGTCTGGGTGATCAGCCCAAGAATCCGCTCGTCGTCGTCGACGATGATCACCGCGTGGCTGCGGCCGTCGGTGAGCACCGGCAGCAGGCCCATGGCGGCGAAATCGGCGCCGGCGGTCGCGGCGGGCGATATCACGGATGCAATCGAACCGCAGGCCTGGGTCAGTTCCCGCAATCCCACGGTGCCCGCCAGCCTTGCCTCCGCGTTGACGACCGGCAAGGTGCGGATGTTGTGGTCAAGCAGCAATTGGCGCGCCGCCTCGGCTGAGGTGTGTGCGTCGACCGAAATCACATCGCGCGACATGATGTCCTCGCACAGAACGGTCTTGTGCGCGCGCACCATCGCCTGCAATTCGACTTGCCGCAGCAGCCGGTCGAGATCGTTGCGATCGATATCGAACGTCTCGTCGAGTGCGCCAAGCGCGGCATCGATGTCTTCGGACCGAAAGCCGACGCGCGATTGTGCCGGCGGATCGCCGGTGCCGTGGCTGTTCGTCGGTGCTGCAACCGGCACATGCGGATAATTGCGCCGGGCCAGTCTGTGGAAGCCGTAGCCGAGCGCCACCAGCAGGATCGAGTTCAACGCCACCGGCACAAACGGAAACAGGAAGCCGGCGCTGAGGACGGCCGGCCCTCCCAGCACCGCGGTCAGGGCGGCCGCTCCGCCCGGCGGATGCAGACAACGCGTGAACGACATGGCGGCGATGGCCAGTGCCACCGCGATGCCGGTGGCAAGGGCGGTTTCGTGGATGAAATGCGCCACGATCACGCCGACCAGTGCCGATATCGTGTTGCCGCCGATGATCGACCATGGCTGCGCCAGCGGGCTGGCGGGCACGGCGAACAGGAGCACGGCTGACGCTCCCATCGGCGCCACCAGCAGCGGCACGTGCGGACCGTTGCCGAGCACTAGGCTGGCGATGACACCGGTGAGCGCAATGCCGACCGTCGCGCCGATACAGGCGACGAGGCGTTCGCGCAGCGTCGCGCCGGCAAGAATGGGAACAAAGAGGCGGAACGCCATGACGTCGAAAACTCTGCCGTATTCCAGGGGAAGTAGAAATCGTGCTGATCGCAACGCAATGGCGCGATCTCATGGGATTTGAAAGCCAAATCGATCCGCGAAGTTGCGTTTTGTGGGAATAGAATTCCGTGACTTCTGATCGTTCAGGCTGTCGCCGCGGCGGTCAGGCCGCGCGAAATGTCGGCTTTCAAGTCGTCGACATCCTCGAGGCCGATCTGCAGGCGGATCAACGGGCCTTCATAGGGCGCTTTCGCGACAACGCGGTCGCCGAGCCAGACCGGCACCGCGAGGCTCTCATAGCCGCCCCAGGAATAACCGAGGCCAAAGATCCGCAGCGCGTCGAGAAAGGCGTGCTGCTGCTTTTGGCCGCCGCCGGCAAGCACGATGGAAAAGATGCCGCTGGAGCCGGAGAAGTCGCGCTTCCACAAAGCGTGGTCCGGGTGGCTGGGAAGGGCAGGGTGGAGCACGCGCGCCACGCCTTCCTGGCCTTCGAGCCAGGAGGCGATGGCGAGTGTGCTGCGCTGATGGTGCTCCAGACGCACGCCCATGGTGCGCAGGCCGCGCAGCACCTGGTAGACATCGTCGGGCCCGGCGCAGCAGCCAAGCGTGCAGAAGCTCTCATAAAGATGCTTCCAGCAGCTCTCTTTGGCCGACACCGTGCCAAGCAGCACGTCGGAATGGCCGGCCGGGTACTTCGTCGCTGCATGGATCGAAATGTCGACGCCATGGTCGAGCGGACGGAAATACAGCGGCGTCGCCCAGGTGTTGTCCATCATGACGATAGCGCCTGCGGCGTGCGCCGCCTTGACGATGGCCGGGATGTCCTGCACCTCGAACGTGTTGGACGCTGGCGATTCCGTGAACACCACCTTGGTGTTGGGCTTGATCAACGCCGCGATGCCGGCGCCGACTTCGGGGGCATAGTACTCGACCTCGACGCCCAGCCGCTTCAGCATCGTGTCGGCGAAGTTGCGGGTCGGGTGATAGACGCTATCGACGATCAGCAGATGGTCGCCAGCCGACACGAAGGCGAGCAGCGGCACGGTTACCGCCGCAAGGCCCGACGGCACCACGATCGTGCCGGCCGAGCCTTCCAGCGCGTCTATGGCGTGGGCAAGGGCATCTGTCGTCGGCGTGCCGCGCGTGCCGTAGGTGTATTTCTGGCTGCGTGCCGCCATCGACGCCGCGTCTCGATAGAGCACGGTCGAGGCATGCACCACCGGCGGATTGACGAAGCCGAAATAGTCATGCGGATTGTTGCCTGAATGGGCAAGCCGCGTGTTGATGCCCATCTCGCCGCTAACGTGCCCGCTGCCGTCTTTCGCCATTCTGCGTCGCCTTGTTTGACAAGCCGCTAGCCATAGTGCGGCGTCATGGACCGTGCAACAGCCACCGGCCGCCAGGGGATGGACTTCGAATATGCCAATTCGTCGCGGCAAAAGATGCGCCGCGACCCGGCGGTGCGTTGCCGCTAGATGCGCCGTTCTCCGCCGACAGGGCTACGAACTCGGGCCAACGGGTTCCTTCGCCGGCGCGTTGGCTGACAGAGCATCAAACGAAAAACCCGCCTGCGCGGCGGGTCACTGGCGCAAATCGGCACCATAGATAAACATATACCATAGCTGAGGTCACGGAATCAAGAAAAAATTCCTATCGTGAAAAGTTGCCGACACAAAACGTGCCGACACCGCCCAACTGGCTGTCGTCAGGTCTTTTGCTAACCTGAGTTCGGAGCCCTATCTCCGCCGATCGGCCTATTGTGGGCGGCTGCCAAAGATATATAATTGTCTGCTAATATTAATCGCCGGATTGCTTCGATCAGATGCTGCCGGATGGTTGTTGCCGGTTGGACTTCTGGTCCTCCACGATCCGGATCGCGCTCATGAAGCGTGAGCGCGGCAAGGGGAGGAATGCCATGCCCGACGTCAAATGGACCATGAAGGCGCGCGAGTTCATCAACTGCAATTGCGCTTATGGCTGCCCGTGCCAGTTCAACGCCATGCCGACATACGGTTTCTGCGAGGCCGTTGCTGGCATGGAAATCGAGAGCGGCCATCACGGCGACACCAAGCTCGACGGATTGCGGTTCGTCGGGATTTTCCGCTGGCCCGGCGCCATACACCAGGGCAGGGGCGAAGCCGCGGTGGTTATCGACGAGAGGGCAACTGAAGCCCAGCGCGGAGCGCTGCTTCGCATATTGGGCGGTATGGACACCGAACCGGGTGCGACGATATTCCAGGTCTTTTCGACCACGCTGGAAAAATTCCACGATCCGATCTTCGCCCCGATCGATTTCAACGTCGACGTCGAGGCGCGAACCGGGCGGTTGCACGTCAAGGGTGTGACCGATGGCCATGGCGAGCCGATCAAGAATCCGGTCACCGGCGCGGAACACCGGGCGCGCATCGACCTGCCGCACGGTTTCGAATACGCGATCGCCGAAGTCGGGCGTGGCTGGACCAAGACGACGGGCCCGATCAAGTTCGAACTGGCCGATTCGCACAGCCATTTCGCCAATCTGCATCTCACGCAGAGCGGCATCGTGCATTGAGCTGATCCGATGACCGACACGGCCCTTGAGGCGGTGCTGCGGCGCGACCGCGCGGTCGTGACGGCCGCGCTCGTCGTGATTGCCGTGCTTGCCTGGGCCTACGTGCTGTGGCTCGCCGCCCACATGGTCATGCCCGGCTCCCCATTGCCGGACGGTGCAGGCAGTGACATCGCCGGAGTGGACATGTCGAACATGGGCGGCATGGGCGCCACCGTGGCGCCCGGTTTCCGGGCCTGGGCACTGGCGGATTTCGCTTTCATCTTCACAATGTGGGCGGTGATGATGGTCGGCATGATGACGCCTTCGGTCGCGCCAATGCTGCTGCTCTATGCCGGCGTCGCTCGCAAGGCTCGGGCGGACGGCCGGCCCATCGCTTCGACGGGGTGGTTTTTTGCCGGCTACCTCTCCGTCTGGGTCGTGTTCAGCATTGTGGCGACCGGCGCGCAATGGCTGCTCGCCCGTTTTGCCCTGCTCGATCCGTCGATGGCGACCGACAGCGCGATCCTCGGTGGCTTCGTCCTGATCGCCGCTGGCCTCTATCAATGGACAGCGATGAAGGGCGTCTGCCTGCGTCAATGTCAGGCGCCGATCGCGTTCCTGGCCAGCCATTGCGGGTTCCGCTCCGCTCCGCTCGGCGCGCTTCAGCTCGGCGTCGATCATGGCGCCTATTGTCTGGGTTGCTGCTGGGCGCTGATGGCTCTGCTGTTCGTCGGCGGCGTCATGAACGTGCTGTGGATCGCCGGCATCGCCATCCTTGTCTTGCTGGAGAAAACGGTCCCGACCGGCCAGTTGATTCCGCGCGTTTCCGGCGCGTCGATGGCTGCTATCGGAACCTGGCTCGTTTTTCGGGCGCTTTGAAACGGTCTTGTCTCAAGGCTGTGTTGGCTGGCGACCGCCCAGTATGTGTTGGATACCGTTGCGCCGAGTCAGTAACGCCTAGGTATTGCCTGGGATGAATTGCGGCTGCCGCGGCCTGCATTTGCGTTGCATGAGCTTTGCCGGCTTGTTTGCGCTGCTGACTAATTCGCGGGCGCGTTGTCTGCAATTCAGGCATTTGCGGCAATCGGTTTCAAACTCTTTCGGTTTAGGTCATTTCCCTTGACCTCACAGGAATTATCGCCTTCGATGACATTCGTGAATGGGAGGTGGCGCGTCGGTTACGATGCGGGGTGCCGGGAATGGGCCGGAACGGGAACAGCATTCACACGGGAAAAAAGTCAGGGTTTGCCCTGAAAACAGAGAAAAGGGTCTGTGGGTCATGAAACATATTGCTATCGGCATTCTTGGCGCCGCCACGCTTGGGTTGATGGCGTCGGCGGCGTCGGCGGCCACGCTCGACACCGTCAAGGCGAAGGGTTTCATCCAGTGCGGCGTCTCGACAGGCCTGGCCGGCTTCTCGGCGCCGGACGACAAGGGTGACTGGCAAGGCATCGATGCGGATTTCTGCCGCGCTGTCGCGGCCGCCGTGTTTGGTGACGGCACCAAGGTCAAGTTCACGCCGCTCAGCGCCAAGGAGCGTTTTACAGCGCTGCAGTCAGGCGAGGTCGACATCCTGTCGCGCAACACCACCTGGACCATCAATCGCGACACGGCACTTGGCCTGAATTTCGTCGGTACCACCTACTATGACGGCCAGGGCTTCATGATCAACGCCAAGAAACTGCCCGGCGTCAATTCCGCGCTGCAGCTTTCAGGCGCCGCCGTCTGCGTGCAGAGCGGCACCACCACCGAGCTCAATCTGGCCGACTATTTCAAGGCCAACAAGATGGAGTACAGTCCGGTCGTCTTCGAAAAGCTGGAAGAGGTCAACGCCGCCTATAACGCCGGCCGTTGCGACGTCTACACCACCGACCAGTCGGGCCTCTACGGCATCCGCCTGACGCTGGACTCGCCGGCCGACCACGTCGTGCTGCCCGAGATCATCTCCAAGGAGCCGCTCGGACCGGCCGTGCGCCAGGGTGACGACCAGTGGTACCACATCGTCAAGTGGACCTATTTCGCTCTGTTGCAGGCGGAAGAGCTTGGCATCACCAAGGCCAATGTCGACGAAATGAAGAACTCGCCCAGCCCGGAGATCAAGCGCGTGCTTGGCCAGGAAGCCGATACCAAGATCGGTACCGATCTCGGCGTCTCCAACGACTGGGTCGTCAACATCGTCAAGGCCGTGGGCAATTATGGCGAAATGTTCGACCGCAATGTCGGTTCGGGCAGCCCGCTGAAGATCGCCCGCGGCATCAACGCACTGTGGACCAAGGGCGGCCTGCAGTACTCTCCGCCGATCCGCTGATCGAAATGTGATCCGGGAGGCAGGTCGTCTGCTTCCCGGTTTCTCTTTCCAGGGGACGGTCGAATGGCATCGCAGGAAGTTCTTCGCGAGGAGCCCAGCCGAGGTTCCTTCATCAACGATCCAAGGGTCCGGGGCATATTCTTCCAGGCGGTGGTCGTCGTTGTGTTGGTGGCTGGCGTCTGGTGGATTGCCCATAACGTCATCGACAACCTGACCCGGCTGCGCATCGCGTCGGGCTTCGGCTTCCTCAAGGGCCGCGCCGGCTTCGACATCAGCGAGAGCGCCATCGCCTATTCATCGGATTCGACCTATGGCCGCGCCATCCTGGTCGGTTTCCTCAACACCGTGATCGTCGCCGTCGTCGGCATCATCACCGCGACAATCATCGGCTTCATTGTCGGCATCGGCCGGCTTTCGCAAAACTGGCTGATCAGGAAGATCTGCACGGTCTATGTGGAGGTGTTCCGCAACATCCCGCCGCTGCTGGTCATCTTCTTCTGGTATTCCGGCGTGCTTGCCGTGCTGCCGCCGCCGCGCGAGAGCATCAATTTGCCGTTCGGCTCCTTCCTCAACCAGCGCGGCTTCTACTTTCCGCGCGCCGTGTGGGGCGACGGCTCCTGGCTTATCTTCGTCGCTCTGCTTGTCGGCATCGCCATGGCGTGGTTCGTCGCGCGCAAGGCGCGGCAACGGCAGATGGCGACCGGCCAGCAATTTCCGGTGTTTTGGACGTCCGCCGCGGTGATCGTCGGGCTGCCTCTGCTCGCCTATGCGCTGAGCGGCTTCCCCTTGAGTTTCGATTACCCCAAGCAATCGACCTTCAACCTGACCGGCGGCTTCCAGGTCAGGCCGGAGTTCCTGTCGCTGTATCTGGCGCTGTCCTGCTATACCGCCGCCTTCATTGCCGAGATCGTACGCGCCGGCATCAGGGGCGTCAGCAAGGGCCAGACGGAAGCTGCCGGCGCGTTGGGGTTGCGGCCCGGATCGATCCTGCGGCTGGTCGTCGTGCCGCAAGCCATGCGCATCGTCATTCCGCCGCTGACCAGCCAGTATCTCAACCTGACCAAGAACTCGTCGCTGGCTATCGCCATCGGCTATCCGGACCTGACCGCCACCGCCGGCACGGTGCTGAACCAAACCGGCCAGGCCGTCGAGGGCGTGGTGATCATGATGGTGATCTATCTGGCCATCAGCCTTCTGACCTCGCTTGTGATGAACTGGTTCAACGCCAAGATGGCGCTGGTGGAGAGGTGAGGTAAGGACATGCAGGAACATGACATGTCCTGGGTGCGCACCGAAATGGCGCTGGCTGAGCCAGCACCTGCCGGCGTTGCGGGTTTCCAAGCGTGGGTGCGCAAGAACCTGATCGCTTCTACCGGCGACACCATCATGACCATCGCCGGCATCGCCCTTGTGGTGATGATCCTGCCGCAAATCATCAATTGGGCGTTCATCAATGCTGTGTGGACCGGGCCGGACCGGACCGCATGCGCCACCGTGGCGCAAGGCGGCGTCCAGCCGGAGGGCTGGACTGGCGCCTGCTGGGCTTTCGTCAATGCCAAATTCGGACAGTTCATGGTCGGGCGTTATCCGATCGAGGAGCGCTGGCGGCCGATTCTGGTCGCTATCCTGTTCGTGGCGCTGCTGGTGCCGATGCTCATCCCGAAGGTGCCGCGTAAAGGCCTGAATGCCATTCTGCTGTTCTTTGCACTGCCGATCGTCGCCTTTATCCTGCTGGTCGGCGGCATGTTCGGCCTGCCGCATGTCGAAACCTCGCTGTGGGGCGGGCTGCTGGTGACGCTCAGCCTGTCCTTCGTCGGTATTGCAGTTTCGCTGCCGCTTGGCATCGTGCTGGCGCTCGGCCGTCGGTCCAAGATGCCGATCATCAAGACGCTGTGCGTCATCTTCATCGAGACGGTGCGCGGCATCCCGCTGATCACAGTGCTGTTCTTCGCCAGCGTCATGCTGCCGCTGTTCCTGCCGGAGGGCGTCTCGTTCGACAAATTCCTGCGCGCTTTGATCGGCGTGTCGCTGTTTGCCGCCGCCTATATGGCCGAAGTGGTGCGCGGCGGACTGCAGGCAATCCCCAAGGGCCAGTATGAAGGTGCGGATTCGCTCGGCCTCGGCTATTGGCAAAAGATGTATTTGATCGTCATGCCACAGGCACTGAAACTGGTCATCCCGGGCATCGTCAACACCTTTATCGGCATGTTCAAGGACACCAGCCTGGTCATCATCATCTCGATGTTCGACCTGCTCGGCATTGTGAAGCAGAACTTCTCCGACCCGAACTGGGCAACGGCGCAGACGGCCAGGTCCGGCCTGATCTTCGCCGCCTTCATCTTCTGGCTGTTCTGCTTCGGCATGTCGCGCTATTCAATGTTCACAGAACGTCGGCTCGACACCGGCCACAAACGCTAAACAAAAGAACAAAGGGAACCCGTCATGGCCACCGAAAATGCCGTCAGCGCGGAAGAGATCAAGGTCAACGCCGCCAAGATGCAGATTTCGACCACCGATGTCGCCATAGACATCATCGCCATGCACAAATGGTATGGCGAATTCCATGTGCTGAAGGACATCAATCTGAAAGTGATGCGCGGCGAGCGTATCGTCATCTGTGGCCCTTCGGGCTCCGGCAAATCGACGATGATCCGCTGCATCAACCGTTTGGAAGAGCACCAGAAGGGCAAGATCATCGTCGACGGCAAGGAACTGACCAACGATCTCAAGAAGATCGACGAGGTCCGCCGAGAGGTTGGCATGGTGTTCCAGCACTTCAACCTGTTCCCGCATCTGACTATCCTCGAGAACTGCACGCTGGCGCCGATCTGGGTGCGCAAGACGCCGAAGAAACAGGCCGAGGAAATCGCCATGCATTTCCTCAAGCGCGTCAAGATCCCCGAACAGGCCCACAAATATCCCGGCCAGCTGTCCGGCGGCCAGCAGCAGCGCGTGGCCATCGCCCGCTCGCTGTGCATGAACCCCCGCATCATGCTGTTCGATGAGCCAACCTCGGCGCTCGATCCGGAAATGATCAAGGAAGTGCTGGAGACCATGGTTGGCCTTGCCGAAGAAGGCATGACCATGCTGTGCGTCACCCACGAAATGGGCTTTGCCCGCAAGGTCGCCAACCGCGTGATCTTCATGGACCAGGGCCAGATCGTCGAGCAGAACACGCCGGCCGAGTTCTTCGACCACCCGCGCCACGAGCGCACGAAGCTGTTCCTGTCACAGATACTGCACTGATCGTTTTTCCACGGACGCAAGAAGCCCGGCCGAAACCTTGGCCGGGCTCTTTTTCGTATGGATCGCCAGGAGGTGGGGCAGATGTGTTGCGCAGGAGCGCCATCGCAGGGCTGCCGTCGATGAAGCGGCTCCGGCGATTTCTCGGCCTGGTGGTTGCGGTGGTGACGCTGACGGCTGCGCTGGGTGCGTTGGTGCCGCGGCCGCTGTTGCGGTCGGCCGCCGCGGCGGCACCCGCCGCCACCCACCGCATCCTGGTGTTGAAGAACCCGATCCACACCGACATCGCCATTCCGATCGACGATGCCGTGCGCCAGCGCTTCCACTTCCTGGTCGACGCCGGCATACCCGCCGATAGCCCGGAGGTGCGCTACATCGTCTTCGGCTGGGGTGGCCGCGCCTTCTATCTGGAGACGCCGACATGGTCTGAGTTGAAGGCGGTGCCGGTGATAAAGGCACTGACCGTCGATGCATCGGTCATGCATGTCGAGGTCGCCGGCGACATCATCAAAAGTCCCGACATTGCCGGCTTCGATATCGGCGAGAAGCGCTTCACGGCGCTGCTCGATTTCATCGACGCGAGTTTTGAACGGGGTCCGACGGGTCCGATCCTTGTGCCGGATGCGGCCAATTCCAGGTTCGACGGCTTCTACGAAGCCAATGGCTATTTCAACGCATTGGTCGGCTGCAACATCTGGACGGCGGCTGCCTTGCGCGCCGCCGGCCTGCGCACCGGCTGGTGGAACCCGCTGCCCGTATCGCTTGGCCTGTCGATGCGGCTTTACAATTAGCGTGGGCATTCCGCGAATTGGCAAGCGTCGCGTTCCTTCACACCCCCCTCTGTACAGCCGGACATATCCGGCAGGACAGAGGGGGGTGCTGTCCCACCAACCGATTGTGCTTGTACGCTCAGCGTCGAATGATCTTCTGAGCCCGCCACCCATAGAGCCAGTCCAAATCCGCCGCGAGTTTTTCCGACGAGCGGATTTTCAGGAACACATTGCGCGCGATCGCCACTGGGCCCGCGGCATGCCAGGCAAGGCGGTTGATGGCGCCGCGGCGTGCGACCCTGGCGACGCGCGGCCGCCGCAGGTTCTCCCAGATTTGTAGGCTTTGTGCCGGATCGGCAGGGGAGTCGGCAATGATACCGGCAAGCGTCGCCGCATCCTCTATCGCCATGGCCGCGCCTTGCGCCGCGAACGGCGTCATCGCATGTGCGGCGTCGCCGATCAGTGCGATGCCGTCCGGCATTGTCCAGGGTCGCTTCTGGTCGACCGTATGGAGCGGCCAGGTCAGCCACGGGCCAGCCCCTTCCACCAGTCTTGCAAGGCCCGGCGCGGTGCCGCGCACTGCGCCGGCGAGGATGCCGGGATCGGCATGGCCGGACCAGCCTTCGGCGATGCGTTCGCCCTTGGTGAAGGCGACGAGATTGAAGGCGTCACCCCCGCTGACGGGATAGGCGACCATATGGAAGCCCGGGTGCAGGAAGGTGGTGACGCAGTCCGAGGCGCCGATCGCCGCGAACGCCTGCCCTGCGGCACTCTGCGCGGCAATGGTCGTGCGCCAGGCCAGTTCGCCGGAAAAGCGACTTCTTGGCGAGGCAGCACCCTTGGCCGAATCGACAAGCCCGCGCACCGAGGACCAGACGCCATCGGCGCCGATCAGCAGGAGCCCCCCGGCCGCGATGGATCTGCCATCGATCTCGACCGTCGCGGTGATGCCATGGGTTCCGGTGGCAATGCCTTGGAGGCGGGCGCCAGTGACGATCTTGATGTCGTCGATCTCGCCGGCACGCGCCATCAGTGCACTCTGCAGATCAGCCCTGTGGGCGACGAGATAGGGCACCTGCCAGCGCGTCTCGGCGACTTGCCCCAACGGCACGCGTGCCAGTTCGCGCAGCGTCGCTGCGTCCTTCAAGACCACGGCTTCCGGCCGCACCGCTGCCGGCAGCAGCCGGTCGAGCACACCAAGCTGGCCGAGGATGCGCGTCGCGTTGGGAGAAAGCTGGAGGCCGGCGCCTACCGCTTCCAGGCGCTGCGCCTGTTCGAACACCTGCACGGAATAGCCGTGTTTGGCGAAAGCAAGCGCTGCGGTCAGCCCGGCGACGCCCGCCCCGGCGATGAGAATTTGCCGGGAACGCATGTCGTTCATCGAGCTTGTCGCGAAAGAATCAGGCAGCCTGGTCGATATAGATGCAGCCGGCCGGCAGCGTTTCCGTCGCCTTCAGCTTGGGCGAATAGCGGTACAGCGTCGAGCAATAGGGGCAGACTTTTTCATTGTCGTCGCCCATGTCGAGAAACACATGCGGGTGATCGAAAGGCGGGTTGGCGCCCGTGCACATGAATTCCTTGACGCCGATGTCGATAGCCGGGTAGCCCGCATCGTTCTGGAAATGGGGAATGGAACCGCCTGCCATCGTCGTCTCCTTAACGCAGTCTCTTCTGCATCTGGATCATAACAGGCGTCTTTGCAAGTTCGATGAAATGAAACTGTCGCAAAAGCCTGTCAGAGGATAAGTTAAGCCGGTTAACGCATGACCCGGAAAACCGACTTCGGTTTTCGGAAGGGATCATGCGTTGCCTTGGAGTGGTAGAGCGTCCTTTGCGCGTCCTCGAGGACGCGCGGCGCCCTAGCCGGCAGACTGTGTGGAAAGCGGAATATGAACGAACTGAAGCCGGTGCAGAGCGAATTCATCAACGTCGAGGCGGCAAGCCCGGAAGGCGGCAATCCGGATCGTTTCGTCAATCGCGAATTTTCCTGGCTGCAGTTCAACCGGCGCGTTCTCGAAGAATCGCTGAACCTCAATCATCCGCTGCTGGAACGTGTCCGTTTCCTGTCGATCTCGGCCGCCAATCTCGACGAGTTCTTCATGGTGCGCGTCGCTGGCCTCGCCGGCCAGGTGCGCGAAGGCATCGTGCTGAAAAGTCCTGACGGGCGCACCCCCGAACAGCAGCTGGAACAGCTGCTGCGCGAGGTCGAGCGGCTGCAGGAAGACCAGCAGAAGAGCCTGTCTGCACTCACGGTGCTGCTCAACAAGGAGGGCATCGAGACCATCACCCGCGACGCGCTCACCAAGGACGAGAAAATTTGGCTGGAAGACCATTTCCAGGAGCAGGTGTTTCCGGTGCTGACCCCGCTGTCGATCGACCCGGCGCACCCGTTCCCGTTCATCCCCAATCTCGGCTTCTCGATGGCGCTGCAACTGCGTCATCGCAAGAACGGCGAAGAGATGAGCGCGCTGCTGCGCCTGCCGGTGGCGCTCAAGCGCTTCATCCGTCTGCCGGACCGCAAGCGCCATGTCCGCTTCATCCCCCTGGAAGAGGCGGTCGGCCTTTATATCGGCAAGCTCTTTCCCGGCTATGAGGTCAAGGGCTCAGGCACATTCCGCATCATCCGGGACAGCGATATCGAGGTCGAGGAGGAGTCCGAGGATCTCGTGCGCCTGTTCGAGACGGCGCTGAAGCGGCGCCGCCGCGGTTCGGTGATCCGGATCGAGTTCGACATAGTGATGCCGGCGGAACTGCGCGATTTCGTCGCTGGCGAGCTTGGCGTCTCGTCGAGCCGCATCAGCGTGCTCACCGGTCCGCTGGCGCTCAGCCAGATCTCCGAGATCGTCGCCGTTCCCCGCGACGATCTCAAATTCACGCCCTACAATCCGCGCTTTCCCGAACGTATCCGCGAGCACGGCGGCGACTGTTTCGCCGCCATCCGCGAGAAGGACATCGTCGTCCACCATCCGTATGAATCCTTCGATGTGGTGGTGCAGTTCCTGCGTCAGGCGATGGCCGATCCGGAAGTGGTGGCGATCAAGCAGACGCTTTACCGCACCTCCAATGACAGTCCGATCGTACGCGCGCTGGTCGACGCGGCCGAGGCCGGCAAATCGGTCACGGCGCTGGTCGAACTCAAGGCGCGATTCGACGAGGAAGCCAACATCCGCTGGGCGCGCGACCTGGAGCGTGCCGGCGTGCAGGTCGTGTTCGGGTTTCTCGAACTGAAGACGCATGCAAAAATGTCGCTGGTGGTGCGGCGCGAGGACGGCAAGTTGCGCAACTATGTGCACCTCGGCACCGGCAACTACCATCCGGTCACCGCGCGCATCTACACCGACCTGTCCTTCTTCACCACCGATCCGACGATTGCACGCGACGTCGCCCAGCTCTTCAATTTCATCACCGGCTATGCCGAGCCGACGGACGAAATGCGTCTGGCGATCTCGCCATTCACGCTGAGAAGCCGCATCCTGAAGCACGTTGCCGATGAGATTGCCTATGCCGTGGAAGGCAAGCCGGCGCGAATCTGGATGAAGATGAACGCGCTCGTCGACCCGATCATCATCGACGCGCTCTATGATGCCAGCCGCGCTGGCGTCGAGATCGACCTCGTCGTGCGCGGCATCTGTTGCCTGCGCCCGCAGGTCCCGGGGCTTTCGGAGAACATTCGTGTAAAATCGATCGTCGGAAGGTTTCTCGAGCACAGCCGCATCTATTGCTTCGGCAACGGTCACGGCCTGCCGTCGGACGAGGCTATCGTCTACATCTCATCGGCGGATCTCATGCCGCGCAATCTCGACCGCCGCGTCGAAACCATGGTGCCGATCACCAACCCAACTGTGCATGAACAGATCCTTGGCCAGATCATGCTTGGCAACATCATGGACAATCAGCAAAGTTTCGACGTATTGGCTGATGGAACTTCCCGGCGCGTGGTGCTGGAGGAGGGCGAGGAACCGTTCAACGCGCAGGAATATTTCATGACCAATCCGAGCCTGTCGGGACGGGGTGACGCGCTGAAGTCGCACGCGCCCAAGCGCATCGCGCAATTCAAGCGCCGCAAGAAGAACGCCGCAGCGTCCGGCTGATGCTGTCTAATTCCCAAGGCCGGTTGCAGGACCGTCGACCGCTGTCCATCATCGACATCGGATCGAATTCGATCCGTCTCGTCGTCTACGAGGGGCTGTCGCGCTCGCCAACCATGCTGTTCAACGAAAAGATGCTCGCCGGTCTCGGCCGAGGCATCGTTTCGACCGGCAAGCTCGACCCCGAGGCAGTGACGCGCTCGATGGAAGAGTTCCGCCGCTTTCGCGCGCTCTCCGACCAGGCCGGCGCCGAACAGATGTATGTGCTGGCCACCGCCGCCGCCCGCGAGGCTATCAACGGTCCCGATTTCATCCACCGCGCCGAAGATGTGCTCAAGACCGAGATTCGTGTGATCAGCGGCCGTCAGGAAGCCTATTATTCGGCGCTTGGCGTCATTTCCGGCTTCCATCCGGCCGATGGCATCGCCGGCGATCTGGGTGGCGGCAGCCTCGAACTGGTCGATGTCAACGGCGAAGCGATCGGTGACGGCATAACGCTGCCGCTGGGCGGCCTGCGCCTGCAGGACATGGCGAAGAACTCGCTGACCCAGGCGGCCAAGATCGCGCGTGACGAACTCGCGAGGGCCAAGCTGTTGAAAGGCGGTCGGGGCAGGCCCTTCTACGCCGTAGGCGGAACCTGGCGAAATCTCGCCCGGCTGCACATGGAAATGACCAACTATCCGCTTGGCGTCATGCATCACTACGAGATATCAGCCGAAAGCGCGTCGAACTTCCTCAAGCAGGTCGCCAAGGCCGAGATCGAGAAGGTCAAGGGGATCGAAGGCGTTTCCAAGAACCGCCGTTCGCTGCTGCCTTATGGCGCCATCGTGCTGCAGGAAATCATGGCGGCGATGCAGCCGTCGAAGATCATCGTCTCGGCGCTCGGCGTCCGCGAAGGCTTTCTCTATTCGCTGCTCGACAAGGCAGAGCAGAAGGCCGATCCTTTGATTTCGGCCTCGGAGGAACTCGCCCGCCTGCGCTCCCGCTCCGTCACCCATTCGCATGAGCTTGTCGACTGGACAGCAAGGACCTTTGCCGCCTTCGGCATCGACGAGACCGAGGACGAGGCGCGCTATCGCCACGCGGCGGCATTGCTCGCCGACATCGGCTGGCGCGCGCATCCCGAATACCGCGGCAAGCAGTCGCTCAACATCATCGCGCACGCGTCCTTCTTCGGTGTCGACCATCCCGGCCGCGCCTTCCTGGCGCTGGCCAACGCCTACCGTCACGACGGCATCTTCAACGAATCCATCGCCCCTGAAATCAAGGCGCTGGCGACGCCGCGCTATCTGGAGCGGGCAAGAGTGCTGGCGGCGATGATGCGCGTCGTCTATCTGCTGACGGCGTCGATGCCGGGCATCATGCCCAGGCTGAAATGGGAACAGCGCGGCAACGGCGTGCTGGCGCTGGTCTTGCCGGCATCGCTGGCCGACCTCTATGGCGAACGGCCGGCCGGACGCCTGGCGCAACTGGCAAGGATCACCAACCGCCGTCTGGTGTTGGCCGTCGAGGGCGGCCCGAGCGTGTCGGTGAAGTGAACACGGCCTACCAGAGCGTGACTTAACCCACGCGGATATTAGACCAACTCGTTCGCGCCACTTGTCAGCGGCTTCGCGATTGATGGCCGGCTTCCCCCACTCCGTCGCTGCTTCGCAGCGCCACCTTTCCCCCCTCCGGAGGGAAAGGAAGGGAGCCTCGTTGGAACAGCGTTGGCGGCAATAGGCTTGCGCCCTTCCTCTACCCCGTCGATCGGGGGAGAGGTGGCTCGGCGAAGCCGAGACGGAGTGGGGGTCGACCAACTCGGGCGCGTCTAAGCAAAGATAATCAAACCGCGCCACGCCCGTCGATCGACCATACCCCGGCGCCGGCCATGGCAAGCGCCAGGAAGCCGCCTGATGTGGCGATGTCCTTCATCAGCATCTGCTGGTGCAGGAAGGCGAGCATCGCGTCGCCGCCACCCTGGCCGTAATGGCCGATGAAACCGGCGGCAATGCAGAAGGCGGCGAGCAGCAGCGCCGCAATCCGGGTCTGGAAGCCGACCAGGATGAGCAATCCGGCGATGAGTTCGAACAGTCCCGTGCCCCAGGCGGCCAGCGTCGGCAGCGGCAGGCCGAGGCCGGCGAAATAGCCTGTCGTGCCGGCAATGTCGCTCAGCGCGTGAAAACCGGAGGGCACGAACAGGGCGGCGAGCAGCAGCCGGGAAAGCAGAAGCAGCGCGTTGCGGGGCATGTTCACCTCCGTTGTCGGTCGAGCCAGGCGATTAGGGCCATTCCAAGCCGTGATCATAGCAGGAATCAACCGGCTGAGACGTCTGCACCGACAACGAAAAAGCGGCGCGGAAAATTCCGCGCCGCTTTTTTGTTGAGCTATCGCCAGGCTTGGTTCAGCCGCGCTTGGCGTCGATGGAGTAGGCACCGGCACCCGAGGAAGCCAGCAGCAGGAAGCCGCCAGTGATGGCGAGGTTCTTGAGAAACTGGATCATCTGCATCTGGTCGGCCCAGCCGGTGTGGGCAACCAAGCCGGTGGCGACGGTGAAGACAGCGAGCACCCAGGCCGCGGCCCGGGTCTGGAAGCCGACGAGGATGGCGAGGCCACCGAGAAGCTCGATCAGGCCGACGACAATGGCCGTTACAGTCGGCAAGGGCAGGCCGAGGCTGCCGAAATAGCCGGCTGTACCGGCGATGGCGGTGAGCTTGCCGAAACCTGAAAGCAGGAAGATGACCGCAAGCAGGACGCGGCCGAGGAGGATGGTGGTCGAGGCATTGGATGCGCTGGAACCGGCGACTGAAGTGTTGGTGGACATGGTGACTCTCTCCGGGAAAGGGGTTGATACCGGTGAGATAGAGCACGCGGACTGTTCACCAAAGCCGCCAGACTGGCGACACATTGTTCACAGCGCTTACATTTCCGTGATCGGACGACCCGCGCAAAATTCGCCTCGGGTCAGGGCGCGACAGGAGTAAATTCTCCCCTCCCGAATGTCCTACCCCGGATGCGTCATATCCTCCGGCCGCACCAGCCGGTCATAGTCGGCTTCGCTGACGAGCCCGGTGGCGAGCGCTTCCTCGCGCAGCGTGGTGCCCTTCTTGTGCGCGGTCTTGGCGATCTTCGCCGCATTGTCGTAGCCGATGGTCGGCGCCAGCGCCGTCACCAGCATCAGTGAGCGGTCGAGTGCCGCCTTGATGTTGTCTTCCCGCGCCTCGATGCCGACGACGCAATTGTCGGTGAAGGAGACCGAAGCGTCGGAGAGCAGCTGCACCGACTGCAGGAAATTGTAGGCCATCAGCGGGTTGTAGACGTTGAGCTCGAAATGGCCCTGGCTGCCGGCGAAGGTGAGGGCCGCATTGTTTCCGAACACCTGAACGCAGACCTGCGTCAGCGCCTCGCACTGGGTCGGATTGACCTTGCCCGGCATGATCGACGAGCCCGGTTCGTTTTCCGGCAGCGACAGTTCGCCGAGGCCCGAACGCGGGCCGGAACCGAGGAAGCGGATGTCGTTGGCGATCTTGAACAACGCAGCCGCCGCCGCGTTGATGGCGCCGTGCGAGAACACCATGGAATCATGGGCCGCCAGCGCCTCGAACTTGTTCGGCGCGGTGACGAAGGCGATGCCGGTGATGGCGGCGATGCGATCCGCTACCTTTTCGGCAAAGCCGACGGGCGCGTTGAGGCCGGTGCCGACGGCGGTGCCGCCCTGCGCCAGTTCCTGCAGCCCGGGCAGCGTCAGCTCGATGCGTTTGATCGAAGAGGCGACCTGCGCGGCATAGCCCGAAAATTCCTGGCCAAGCGTGAGGGGGGTGGCATCCTGCGTGTGCGTGCGGCCGATCTTGATGATGTGCGCGAAGGCCTTGCTCTTGGCTTCAAGTGCCTTGTGCAGATGTTTCAGGGCCGGCAGCAAATCGTGCACGATGCGCTCGGCGCAGGCGATGTGCATGGCCGTCGGATAGGTGTCGTTCGACGACTGGCTCATATTGACGTGGTCGTTGGGATGAACCGGCTTCTTCGAGCCCATGACGCCGCCCAGCATCTCGATCGCCCGGTTGGAGATCACCTCATTGGCGTTCATGTTGGACTGCGTGCCCGAGCCGGTCTGCCAGACCACCAGCGGGAAATGGTCGTCGAGCTTGCCGTCTATGACCTCTTGCGCTGCCTCGACAATCGTCCTGCCGATCGAAGGATCCAGCCGCTTCAGCTCCATATTGGCCTCGGCCGCGGCCCGCTTGACGATACCCAGTGCGCGCACGATCGACGCCGGCTGCTTTTCCCAGCCTATCTTGAAGTTGCCAAGGGAACGCTGCGCCTGCGCGCCCCAATAGCGGTCGGCGGCGACTTCGATCGGGCCGAACGTATCGGTTTCGGTTCTGGTCTCTGCAGCGGTCACGGGTCTCTCCTTGTCGAAGTCGGCAACGGCGTATCGCGTTGCACAAACGGCTTCAAGCGGAGATTGTGGGCAGCAATGATGCAAATCGGTTGAAGGTGCGCCTCCGCCTTCTCACGTAAGGAAAAAGGCGGAGGCGCGTGTCGGCTTGCCTCGAATGTCCTGAACGGCCAATCAGGCTAGCGGCGGCCCCACAATGTCGATGCCATTTTTTGCGCAGAGCTGTACCAGCACCGCGATGATTTCCGGTGTCGGTTCCATCTGCGGCGGCAGCTCTGGCTGTTCGGCGGGACGGCTCGCTTGACGCAGCATCGTCTCGAAGTCGGAGCCGCGCGTGATGGTTAGGGTTCGCGCACCGTTTGGAGATTCGACCCGGTAAGTGTGCGGTAGGCCTTTCGGCGCAATGACGGTTTCGCCGGCGTCTGCAATGCGTTCGTGGCCGTCGATTTCAAAGCGTAATCTCCCGTCCAGGAGGTGAAAAACTTCGTCTTCCCTGCGATGCACATGCAGTGGCGGAGAGTCGCCATAGGGCATGCGATGCTCGACGACGCAGATGCCGTCTTCTCCTGCGGCCGCCGAGACGTGGATCGCGACGAGCGTGTTGTTGAACCAGAAGAGCTCCTTGCCTGTGATCGTCCGGGCGGTCATTGTCATGGCTGTCTGATCCTTCTGTTGCTGTGCCGATGACCACCTAACCAAGGACATGCCCACAGCGGAAATCGAATGATCATATGGGGCGAATTGATGCGATGAATTTGAATGCGCTCGACCTCAATCTCGTCAGGGTGTTCGACGCCCTTCTGCGGGAGAGAAGCGTTACGCGTGCCGGCGAGCAGATCGGCCTCAGCCAGCCTGCCGTCAGTGCCGCGCTCAATCGCTTGCGGCATCTCCTCAACGATCAGTTGTTCGTTCGGCGGGGCAATGACATGATGCCGACGCCGCGCGCCGAGAGCTTGGCCGAGCCGTTGCGCGTGGCCCTTCGCGAAATCGAACGCGTCTTCCATTCGGCGAAGGCGTTCGATCCGGCGGAGCTGGAGCGAACCTTCACGTTCATGGGTGCCGATTTCTTTTCCATGCTGCTGATGCCAACCCTGGCCGCACGCATCGCCGGCGCCGCCCCGCGCGTGTCGTTAAGGTTTCTCGATAGCGCGCGCGGCGACGTTTCGCGGCTGCTCCAGGAGGATGAAATCGACGTAGCGCTCGAGCGTCCGCTGGAGGTCTCCGACTGGGTCTCAAGCACGCCTCTGTTCCATTCACCATTCGCCATCATCGCCGCGGAAGACAACGCTGCGATCAGGCAGGCGGGTACTGCCGAAGGCGAGCCTTTGCCGATCGAGCTTTTCTGCGAATTGCCCCATATTCTTCGTTCTATTGATGGCTCGATGTCGGGCGCCACCGACGAGGCGCTCCGCAAAATCGGACGAACGCGTCGCGTAAGCCTGACACTGCCGCACTTTCAGGCTGTCGCATTGGCAGTGGCAAATGGAAACCACCTCGCAGCGGTTCCCAGGCAGTTCGCCGTTTGGGCGGCGAGGACCCTGCCGCTCGTCATCTTTGAACCGCCGCTCCCCATTGCCGTTCCTGAAATCAGAATGTACTGGCACGCGCGCCACGACGACGAGTCACCTCATCGCTGGGTTCGCGATCAGATCCTGGAGGCGATAGCCTCACTCGGATTTGTGGAAAGCGGGGCTACTGAAAATGCCGGCGCCTAGTCTGGTGCAGGGATGGATTACCCCACCGCATGGCCACCGTCGATCGACAAATGCCGTCACTGTCCAGGCCGCCTCATCGCTCGCGAGATAGACCGCGATGCTGGCTGCGGGCAGCGTCAAGTTTTTCGGTGTCGCGGCCGACGATCAGGCCCCCCGCCGGCTCTCCGGCAAAGCGCACTCCGGCAGGTGCCGCACTCGAATCGCCTCAATCATCTCCCAAGCCGCGAACGCGACGTCGGCAAGAGGCGCAAGGTCTCAATTGGTTTGGTCAGACCGAGCTGCGCCTGCCATGCCGGCGAGGCGGCGAGCGCGGCTTTGTGGCGGGCATGTGCCTCGGCGCTGTCAAAGCCAGCGACAGACATGAAGACGTTTTCATCAGCCCGCACCGGCAGGCGCGGAAAACTGTTTTCGGCATGCTCGGTGACGAAAGCACCGAGCAGGTCTGCTCCAGACGCCGTCATCAGGGGCACTGTTTCGGCCTCGAAGCGGCTGGCGAAATCAGCCTCCGCGCCGGGCTGGAGATGATGAATCTGGATGACGACGAGACCAGTCGGCGGCCTGTTTTGAATTGAGTTTTCGTCGGTGGCCAGGCTTGGACGTTGCGCACCCGTAAGGTCAAAGCCAGCGCCCGGCCATGCGGGCTTCAGCAGCAACACGTCGTCGGAATCGATCATTGTCGCGTTGGCCGCATGTTTGTGCGCCGCCCAGACCGGGCCGTCATAAAAGGCGGCGAGAGCATTTGTCCGCGCATCCATACCATCGAAGCCGCGCATCCAGACGAACATATCCGGGCGATCGAGATCCCGGAACTGGCCGATGATGGTCATTCCAACGTCCTCCTGGCCCTCGATAAGCTTGCCGTCAAAAATGTCGATAAGCGTGTCGCGCTGGCCGGGCTTCAGCGTGTATTGCCGAAGCTCGACGACAGGCGAGGCGAGCACCGATGGCTTCGGCGCGGCATTCAGGGGCATGTTCATCCAACTCTCCTCAAAAACAGGGTGATCATCCTGTTTATAAAACAGACCGGTTGTCCTGTTTTGTCAATATGCTAGAGTTCGGCAATGTCAGCAGAGATGAACGTTCAATCAAAACCGCGCCCACGAAAACGCATCAACGACCCTGAAGGCATGCGCAAGAAGGTGCTCGATGTGGCCGAGGACGCGTTCCAGGCGCGCGGCTATCACGCCTCCAGCATCGGCGACCTGATGGCGGCGGCCGGCGTCAGCGGCGGCGCGCTGCATCACCATTTCCCGACCAAGAAGGCACTGGCGCTGGCGGTGATCGACGAGCGTGTGGCGGCAGCGGTGGAACAGACATGGATCGCGCCGGTGCTGGCGGCAGCATCGGTGCGCGAAGGCGTGCGCGCCGTGTTCGAGGCGGTGGCGGCGGAACTGGAGCAGCAGGGTTTCGTGCGAGGCTGTCCGCTCAACAATCTGGCGCATGAGCTGTCGCTCGCCGATCCCGATTTTCGGATTGCCCTTGCCGGTATTTTTGCCGATTGGCGGCGGGCGATTTCGGAAAAGGTGCGGGCGGACCAGCAGGCGGGCAGGGACGAGGGCACAGATCCCGAGCGCTTCGCCGCGCTGGCGGTCGCCACCTATTCCGGCGCCATGTCGATGGCCAAGACGGCGCAGGATCCGAGCGTGCTGCGGGACTGTTTGGCTGGTCTGGAGCGGAGTGCGCTGTCGTCATCTCAAGGCGGACTGGCAGCCAGGCGACGTCGCCGGGTGCTGCCACGACCAAGAACCCTTTGATGTCAAAGCGATAACACGCTGCGTTGACTTGGCGCGCCAGCTCTAGCTACTGCGCCCGCGGCCTTATCGCCTCATAGCGTTCGGAACTTGCGCCTTCATCGTAGCGCCTCGGCAGCCTGGTTCTCGAAGGGCGGAGATGCAGGCCTTTGGCACGATGTCGAATGGCGGCAAGGAGAGGCGCTGGACGGCCGGCCGCTCTCCATGCTGAAATTCAGCTCATGATGAATAGCCGTTCGCCTGGATTGTTTTCTCGTCGCAGCTTTTTGGCGCAGGCCGTAGGTTTTGCCGCGGCCGGCGCATCGTCGCGCCCGGCATTCAGCCAGACCGGCCTACGCATCCAGCCCATCGACGCCACCTTCCTGTTCATCGCCGATGTTCATGCCTGCCGCATGGCGAGCGGCTTGAGCCCCAACTGCCGGCAGGAAGGAAAGACTGACGCGGCCCTGCTGCGCAACGTGACGGCGCTCAACGGTCTCGCCGACAAGGACTGGCCCACCGAGATCAACGGTGTCGCCAGTGGCCTGCGCTCGGCGGGCGGCCGCATCGGCAGGCCGCTCGGCCTCGTCGTCGGCGGCGACATCACGGACGATGGCGGCGGTCAAATCACCCAGCCGAGCGAGGGCACCCAACTGCTCCAGTTCAGCCAGCGCTACCAGCAGGGCGTCGGCCCCGATCGCGTGCACATGCCCGTCTATGTCGGGCTCGGCAACCATGATCTCGACCAGAACGGGCCGCCGCACCATGTCGACTGGTACAGGCGCGAATTGCGCGACTATGTCGAGGTCAATCATCGCGCCGGCGTGTTCTTCAAGCCGCCGGTGCCGGCCACCGACTATGATATCGACACCGACTGCTATTCCTGGGACTGGGGCGGCCTGCATCTGATCCAGACGCATCGTTTCGCCGGCGATACTGGCCACGGCGCCGAGAGCAGCCTGTCATGGCTGAAGCAGGATCTGGCGACCTATGCGGCGGATGGCCGCCCGGTCATCCTGTTCCAGCACTATGGCTGGGACACCTTCTCCATAGAACGCTGGGATGCCGCCAAAAGGCACTACGACGATGACGGCTCCGGTGCACCGCACTGGTGGGGCGAGGCCGACCGGCAGGCGCTGTTGGCGGCGCTCAAGGGCTACAATGTCGTCGGCATTTTCCATGGCCACCAGCACGACACGCCGCTGATCTATCGCAGGGATGGGCTCGATCTGTTCAAGCCGAAGGCTGCCTATATGGGCGGTTTCGCGCTGGCCAGGGTGACCGGCAACGGCTTGGACGTGGTGCTGGGCGAGGCAACCGGCGATCATGGCGAGGTCGCCTTCACCAATGCCTTCAGCAAGGGTTGGAGCATATGAAGAAGGCGACCCTCGCGGCCGCCTTTTCCGCATCTCCTGGGAGTTTTGAATTCGGAGGAATTCATCCGCGGGAGGCTAACGAGCCGGCGTCGGTTAGGTTCCAGGCGTCGCCCGGGCGTCAGATCAGGTCGTGCTTCCGCCTCCCGAGGCAAGGTCGGCGAGCTAGGCTGTTACCAAGCGCCGACCAACGGATTGCAGGTGATCGTGCGCGCGGGGAGAAAAATGGCTGAATTCACGCTCTTCATCGGCAACAAGTGCTTCTCTTCGTGGTCGCTCCGGCCATGGGTGGCGATGCGGCATCTGGAGATCCCGTTCGACGAGAGCTTCGTGCGGCTGCGCACGTCGGAGACCTTCGCAAATCTGGCGAAAGTGTCGCCGACCGGCCAGGTGCCCGTCCTGAATCACAATGGCAAGACCGTCTGGGAAACACTTGCCATCCTCGAATATCTGGCTGACCTGTTTCCAGACAAAAGGCTTTGGCCGGCCGACATCGACGCCCGCGCCCTGGCGCGCTCGGTGGCGACCGAAATGCATTCGGGTTTTCGCGAGGTTCGCTATGGCTGGCCGATGAATTTGCGACGGCCGAAGGGCCACAAAGAGCTCGACGCCGAAGGTGAACTACAGCGCGAGCGCATAGAGACGATCTGGCGCGAGTGCCGGGAACAATACGGCAAGGGCGGCCCGTTCCTGTTCGGCCATTTCACCGCGGCCGACGCCATGTATGCGCCTGTCGTCACCCGCTTCGACACCTACGGCGGCACGCTTGCGCCGGATACACGCGCCTATGTCGACGCCGTTCTTGCCACCCCGGCGATGCGCCATTGGTATGCGGAAGCGGCAAAGGAGACATGGCCGGAACCCGGCCCGGACGAATGAGCTTCTTCCCCGCCTGGTCGCCCGGACGGTTCTCGAAGCATGCAGAACCAACGATTGCCGACCCTCCTCGGCTGACGGAAACCCCGATCGTGAAGGCCTGCTCATAGGGCTTTGCTTTGCGCACAATCCGTACTCACAGCGCCAGATCCCGGCACGCCGGCGGTCACTGGCGTTTCACCAGCACCCATCTGTGCCCAACGGGACCCTTACCCCTCGCGCCTCAACACCGCGACCATTGTTGCCATTTACGATCGCGCGAAGTCGAACTTCAACCAAAGCGTGTGATGACGCTTCTCGGCGCGCTGGATTGGCTCAGATTCTGGAGGATTTCAGGGTAGGTTGGTGTGAAGATGCAGATCGAATCTGTATCGCTTGGCCAAGATGGCCGCGGGCCAGAAGCGTCCCCACCAAGCCGGAGCAACAGAAGCACAACACCACTTGATCCTTTACAATGAACCAAAGGGCGAACAACGGGGACGGCACATGTCGGCGAGTGCTTATGCATTGATTGGATTCATCTCATGGGCGCTGGGCCTGCTGATCGTGATGGAAGTCATCCGGACCTACCTGGTGATCTCTGGGCAAGTCGCGGCAAACGGCTTCACGCCAGATAACGCAGCACTCACCCCCTTCATGCAGAGGCTGGCCCGCGCCCACGCCAACTGCATTGAAGGGCTTCCAATCTTCGGAGGTCTGCTAGGCGTCGCCATCATTATCGCAAGAACAGATGTCACGAATCCGCTTGCCTATACCCTGTTAGGTGCACGGATAGTGCAGTCGATGATCCACCTCGTCTCCACGACCCAACTCGCGGTTAGTCTCAGGTTCACCGCGTTCGCCGTGCAAATGGTGATCGGTGCGTATTGGTCCTGGGTGCTGTTGATCTGAAGAGTGCCGCGAGTTCAGAATCACGGCGGTCTTTCAACTGAAAAAAGCCGCCGGTTCAGCGGGTAAGAGAACGAGGTTGGGGGCCTATCGCGAAGATCCTATCGGGATGGAAGTCGACCAGCGCTCTGCCAGAGTGAAGTTGCCAAACTCACCTGGAGCATCCAAGCCAACACCACCCAAGCCCCGGCCGCTATCCACGTCGATCTTGGCGCGACATTTGCGCCGCAACCGGACATCGCCTTCGCAGCGAAATCCGGGGAGGGAGGGAAAGCCCCGCTCGATACCGGCCAGCCGGTCCGTCATCATACAAGAACGCCCCTCGCACGTTTTATTGTACGGGAGGCGTCCTTTGTGTCAGCGTCCCTGAGATCTCTCTCTGAAACTGCTGACACTGTGAAATGCATGGGCGCGAAATTGGTTCCCGGCATGCTGCTTTTTTTATGGAACAGGCGCCTTGGTTTCTGTGCCCGGAGCCGCCGGCGAATGGATCCTCGCCAGGCGCGTCTGCGTCGAATCTGGTGAGAAGAAAACCAGAAATTGACATGCCGCCAAAAGAAGCCTACAAGGAATTCGTCGATATTTGTTTGACTGACTTTTGTTATCCGCGCTTTCGAGCGCGCCTTTGACGAACTTCCCACATCAAAAATCGGGACAAACGACGTCATGCATCCGCATGGCGTCGAACGAATATTTGCCATGGAAAGGGTTCGTCATGAGCACCGGCACAGTTAAATGGTTCAACGCCACCAAAGGTTTTGGTTTTATTCAGCCTGACGACGGCTCTGCCGACGTTTTTGTCCACATCTCGGCCGTAGAGCGCGCCGGTATGCGCGACATCGTCGAGGGCCAGAAGCTCGGCTACGAGATGGTCCGCGACAACAAGTCGGGCAAGATGTCCGCCGACCAGTTGAAGGCGGCCTGAAAAAAGAATTCAGCTCTCCCGGTGACCACGGATGTACTGGCACCGGTGAGTGGCGAATTCGAGCACATGGCCGCGGAGACCTGAGTTTCCACGGCATGTCGTGCGCATCAGAAGGTCGTTCCCGTGCATCCCCCGTGCATCCTTTTGGATGTCACTTGGTTGCGCGGCGCTCTCATGAAGGTCAGGCGGTGCCTGGCCTTTTTCATTTTGCGCGTCTTGCCGCTGAAAATGCGCCGCGCGCCGACCTGGACGTGCTATGGGACGCTCCAGCAATTGAATCCGCTGCCGTATGGCTTCGTGCATGGTCCCGACCGAAGACCCGGTCTTGCCCCATCGTCACGGGCTCCTGACAGGAGAAAGATTTTGACCGCTCAATCGAAGACAACAGCCGAACAGGCCGTGTCCTTGTTCAGCAAGACGCAAACCCAGTCGATGTCGCTCAACCGTATCAATTCCGAGCGCGATGCCGTCAGCCAAGCGCGTGAAGCCAAGACCGCGCGCTTGCGCGAATTGCGCCTGGAGAAGGAGGCCGATGAGTTGGCCGCCGCCGCGGCGCTCGCCGCTTTGCCGAAGCGAACCGGAAGACGCTGATGGCTACCAAGCGCGTGCCTCCGAAACTGATCGCTGCCGATTCGACCATCGCTGACGTGGTCGATGGCCTCAACAAGCCCGTCGAATATGTGCGCCGGGTGCTGGAAAAGCTGGAGCGCTGCAAACGCGCTCATGGCGATGCCCAGGTGCGGGTCGGCGTGCGCGGTCGCGCCGAATGCCCGAACTACCTGATCGAATATGTCCGTGAAGACGCCAAGACCCATGAGCGCGTGACCCATCAGGACGCCGCCTACAGCGGCAGCACGCATCGCGAGCTGGCAGTGCACCACATCGCGGAAGTCAGAAACTGGTCGCCCGAGGAAATGAACATCACGGCGGTTTCGGCGTTGATCGGCCGCCTGCGCAATCCACGTGCACCAACATCGCGCTTCGTCGACGAGGACTGACATGGCCATAAAATTCTCCACCAAGGACCAGCCTGCAACACCGGCTGCCGCCGCAAAACCGGCCAGGCCGGTTGCCGCGCCGAAAGCCGGCGAAGCTGCCGAGACCGCGACCGATCTGTTCAAGTCGCCGGCCGAAGCGTCGTCGCGCAAGACAGGCAAGAAGAAATGACGGGCAAGAAGAGATAGCCCCTTGCCGCAAGACGCCGATCGCAATCCTGCAGCACCAGGGCTGTCCGACCTGATGGCCGCTGCAAGTCCTTTGTCGTCGCAGCGCAGCACCGCTGCTCTCTTCGACTGCCAGAGCTGCGGCGCCTGCTGTTCCTACTCGGCCCAGTGGCCGCGCTTTTCCACCGAGGATGATGCGCAGCTCGACCGCATCCCAGAAAAATATGTAGCCGCCAATTTGTCCGGCATGCGCTGCGAGGGCGTGCGCTGCTCTGCCCTGTGCGGCGAGATCGGCAAGTCGACCGCATGCGGCATCTATGAACTCCGCCCGGACGTCTGCCGCGCCTGCATGCCTGGTGACGACGATTGCCTGATGGCGCGCCGGGCGCACGGATTGCCGGTGTAGCTGCTAATCTACTCCACAAAGGGGGAGATTAAGCTCACCGCCGCTTGTGCGCCATTGTCCGTCCCGATACCTTCCGCGCCGGGCAGGGCAGCGGAGGATTTCATGAGCATCGAATTTCTGTTGACGTCGCTGATCGTCGTGGCTTCGCCCGGCACCGGCGTTCTCTACACGCTGAGCGCCGGCCTCTCGCGTGGCGCGCGGGCCTCGATCATCGCCGCCTTCGGGTGCACGCTCGGCATCATTCCGCATATGGCGGCTGCCATCACCGGCCTTGCGGCGCTGCTGCACACCAGTGCCGTCGCCTTCGAGACGCTGAAATATCTTGGCGTCGCCTACCTGCTCTACATGGCCTGGAACACGTTGAAGGAAAAGGGTGGCCTGAGCGTCGAACAGGATGTGACGCCGCGCTCGGCCCGCAAGGTGATTGCTACCGGCATCCTCGTCAACGTGCTCAATCCGAAACTGTCGATCTTCTTCTTCGCCTTCCTGCCGCAATTCGTCAGCACCACCGAGCCCAACGCGTTGTCGAAGATGCTGGAGCTCAGCTCCGTCTTCATGCTTTTGACCTTCGTGGTCTTTGTCGGCTACGGCATCTTCGCTGCCTCGATCCGCAGCCATGTCGTGTCGCGGCCAATGGTGCTGACCTGGATGCGCCGAACCTTCGCAGGCGCCTTCGTCATGCTCGGCGCAAAGCTGGCGCTGGCCGACCGGTAGAAACCGGTTCGCGGGTCCTGGCGTCTCTGCGCAAAATCCCTGCCAGATAGTCAGAAGGCGAGCCCAGGCTCGCCTTCATCTAGTCTTCAACTCCGGGCAATCACTTGTTGGCGCCGCCGAGAGCCTTCAATTTTTCGCAGAACGGCGCGTGTGGTTTGCTCATCGCAGCGTCTTGGCATTCCTTCATCATCATGGCCTGATCGTCCTTGGACATCGCTGCCCAAGCGGCCTTCATTTCTTTGTCGGATTTCATCGTCTTCATGCTCGAATCGGTGAAGAACGGTTCCATCATCTTGGGCGAGTCGAGCGCCCCGGCAAATGCCGTGCCGCTGAAGACAGCCAATGCGAGTGCTCCAAAGCAGGCGGTTCTAATGCTCATAGCACGAGTCCTCCCTCATGGTTCTTCTCGATCGTCGAATGGCGGTCGCGTCCGGTTCTAGCATAGATTGAAATAGTTTAGGACTAACTCATATGGCTGTGGTCGGGCGTTCTCGTGCGTCAATATGATTAAGGTCTGCCGACCCATGGCGCTGACCTGGTGCGCCACACCTTCGGCGCCAAGCTGGCGCTGGCGGATCGCGTGCTGAGTCCGGTCGAGATCGCCGGCCACAGTTCGATACAGGCGGCCTTGCCGGCGTAGCTGGCCCCGACGAGGTCGCGGCGCTGATCGAAGCCGCAGTGCTTGCCGGCGAGGTACGGCAGCGCGCGGATGCCGCCGTCTGAGGACCGATTAGGCGCGGCGATCGAGATCTGCGCCAAACAAAAAGGGCGCCTTTCGGCGCCCTTTCTGTAAGTCTAGCGAGATTGGTTTGGATTAGAAATCCATGCCGCCCATGCCGCCCATGCCGCCGCCGCCCATGCCGCCAGGCATGCCGCCGCCAGCCGACTCCTTCTTCGGAGCCTCCGCGATCATGGCTTCGGTGGTGACCAGCAGGCCGGCGACCGAGGCCGCGTCCTGGAGAGCGGTACGAACAACCTTGACCGGATCGACGATACCCATGGCGATCATGTCGCCATATTCGCCGGTCTGGGCGTTGTAGCCGAAGGTCGCGCCCTTGTTCTCAAGGATCTTGCCGGCAACGATCGATGCTTCCGCACCGGCGTTGGCCGCGATCTGGCGGGCCGGAGCCTGCAGAGCACGACGAACGATGTTGATGCCGGCGGCCTGGTCGGCATTGACGCCGGTGGCCTTGATGTTGGCCGAAGCGCGCAGCAGGGCTACGCCACCACCAGCAACGATGCCTTCTTCGACGGCCGCGCGGGTCGCGTTGAGGGCGTCATCGACGCGGTCCTTCTTTTCCTTGACTTCGACTTCCGTCGCACCGCCGACGCGGATCACCGCAACGCCGCCCGCGAGCTTCGCGAGACGTTCCTGCAGCTTCTCCTTGTCGTAATCCGAAGTGGTCTCTTCGATCTGCTGCTTGATCTGGGCAACGCGGCCCTGGATCTCGGCCTTCTTGCCGGCGCCGTCGACGATGGTGGTGTTCTCCTTGGAGATCGACACCTTCTTGGCGCGGCCGAGCATGTTGAGGCCGACGTTCTCGATCTTGATGCCGAGGTCTTCCGAGATGACCTGGCCACCGGTGAGGATGGCGATGTCTTCCAGCATGGCCTTGCGGCGATCACCGAAGCCCGGCGCCTTGACGGCGGCGATCTTCAGGCCGCCACGCAGCTTGTTGACGACCAGCGTGGCCAGAGCCTCGCCTTCGACGTCTTCCGAGATGATGAGCAGCGGCTTCGAGGTCTGCACGACGGCTTCGAGAACCGGCAGCATCGCCTGGAGGTTGGAGAGCTTCTTCTCGTGCAGGAGGATGTAGACGTCCTCGAGCTCGGCAACCATCTTGTCGGCGTTGGTGACGAAGTAGGGCGAGAGGTAACCGCGGTCGAACTGCATGCCTTCGACGACTTCGAGTTCGGTCTCGGCGGTCTTGGCTTCCTCGACCGTGATGACGCCTTCGTTGCCGACCTTCTGCATCGCTTCCGCGATCATCTTGCCGACCGACTCGTCGCCATTGGCCGAGATCGTGCCGACCTGGGCAACTTCCTCGGAGGTCTTGATCTTCTTGGCAGCCTTGCCGAGCGCGCCGACGACTTCGGTCACGGCCAGGTCGATGCCGCGCTTCAAATCCATCGGGTTCATGCCGGCGGCAACCGCCTTGTGGCCTTCCTGGACGATCGACTGCGCCAGAACGGTCGCCGTCGTGGTGCCGTCGCCGGCGATGTCGTTGGTCTTCGAAGCAACTTCGCGGACCATCTGCGCGCCCATGTTCTCGAACTTGTCTTCAAGCTCGATTTCCTTGGCGACGGTGACGCCGTCCTTGGTGATGCGCGGCGCGCCGAACGACTTGTCGATGACGACGTTGCGGCCCTTGGGGCCGAGCGTGACCTTCACCGCGTCGGCGAGGATGTTGACGCCGCGAAGCATGCGCTCGCGGGCATCACGGGAAAATTTTACGTCTTTGGCAGCCATTTTTAGCTCCTGGCAGGGGCTTTAGATTGAGCCCGGGAATTCAGTTGATGAAAAGGCCTGATATCAGCCGATGATGCCCATGATGTCGGATTCCTTCATGATCAGAAGGTCTTCGCCATTGAGCTTGACTTCCGTGCCCGACCACTTGCCGAACAGGATGCGGTCGCCGGTCTTGACATCCAGCGGAACCAGCTTGCCAGCTTCGTCACGAGCGCCGGAGCCGACGGCGATGATCTCGCCTTCCTGCGGCTTTTCCTTTGCCGTGTCGGGGATGATGATCCCGCCAGCGGTCTTGGATTCGGATTCGACCCGACGAACGACCACGCGGTCATGAAGCGGGCGGAACTTCGACTTTGCCATTTTTTCTTCCTCGATGAGAACGGTGAGAAACAGTTCCTCCGTCCGGCGACGCCGGACATATGAGTTAGCACTCACCAATGGCGAGTGCTAACGTGGCGCTGAAATAGGCTGGCGGCTCGCCGGAGTCAAGGCGCGTAGCGCTGACCTGGAGCGTGAAATTTTTCTACGGATTGAGGGTTACAGAAACAGCCGCAGCTGGGTGTGGATGATCGAACGATAATCCTCGATCGTGCGGCGGCTTTCCGCGTCGCCCTCGGCAAGCGCCAGGCGCACCACGCCACCGGCGAGCTGGAAGATCAGCAGAACCATGCGTTCGAACTGCTCGCGCTTCTCCGGCTCGATCAAGGCGGCGACATGGTCGCAGAACATCCTGGCCTGATGTCGGGTTTCGGCGATGTCTAGGTTCTTGAGCGCCTTGTCGGCCTGGATGGCGTTCTGCAGATCCTGGATGGCCGGATCGCTGGCGACGCGGCTGAGATAGTCGTCAAGCAGCCGGTCGGCGGCCACGATCACGTCCTTCGCCTCGCGGACATCGGCGATGATCGCCGTCAGCCGCGTACGGCTGACCTCTGAAAACCGTTCGTAGAGCATCGCCAGGATCGCCGATTTATTGGGAAAGTAGTGGTAGACGGTGGCAATCGGCCCGCCCGCCAGCAGACCGACTTCCTTCATGGTGACGGCATCGATGCCCTTTTCGCCGATCAGTCGCATGGTCGTCGACAGGATCGCGTCGATGCGCTCGCGGCTGCGCTCCTGCTTGGGTCTGCGCCTGGGCTCGGTGGCTGTTTTCGTCACTTCCGTCATGCACCGATCTTTCGCACGGGCTTTTCAGATTCCGGTTGACAAAAAATATGATCAAATATCAGTTTCCAGAATGCTGACAGGTTGTCAGTTTTTTTACCGCACGGCAAGCACATTGGGAGGCGCCTTTGGCTTCGACAAATACCGGCCACGCAGACAATGACGACTGGCTGGTCGGCAATCCGACCAGCGCACAGCTTGCGTCGGCACTGTGGGTTGGCTCGGTCGGTTTGCTCATCCTCGGGCTGCAGCCCGTGCTGCTCGGCGCTCTCTATATCGAGGGCCATGTCAGCGGCGATGAACTGGCGCTGGTCGCGACCGCCGAGATGATCGCCATTGCCGTCGGTTCGGCTGTCGTGGCGATGCTGCTCTCAGCGCACAACATGCGCTGGAAAAGTGCCGTTCTTTTGCTGCTGCTGGCGCTGGCCAATGTGTGGACGGCCTATGCCGCAACCGCCAACACGCTGATCGCTGCCCGCGCGCTGGCCGGCCTTGCCGAGGGCGGTCTGGTGGCGGTCGCCACCGAGTTGATCGCCCGCTCGCGGCGCGCCGAGCGCATCGGCGGCTATTTCGTCACCATGCAGACGCTGGCGCAATGCGCGACTGCCCTGTTGCTGGCGCTCTATGTCATCCCGGCCGCCGGATCGGCCGGAGGCTTCATCGTTCTTGCCGTCGTCTGCGTCGCGTCGCTGGCGGTCGCCTTCACCGTCCCTGGCGACTATGCCGATCTGCCCAAGGACGAGAATCTGGCCAATGTGCTGACGGTTCCTTCGCTCACCGCGCTGCTGTCGGTGTTCTGCTACTTCATGTTCTTCGGCGCGGTCTGGGCCTTCCTGGAGCCGCTTGGCGCGCAATACGGCATCGATGGCCGCACCGTCGGCCTGATTGTCTCTGCCAGCCTCGCGGCTCAGGTCCTGGGTGCAATGACGGCAACCGTCTTCGAGGCGCGCATCGATTATCGCCTTGCCGTTGCGACGATCGGTATCGTGGCGCTTGTCAGCTCGCTGGTTCTTGCCAGCGGACCTGACCTCATCACATTCTGGGTCGCCGCTCTGGTCATGGGCTTCATTCTTTTGTTCATCGTGCCTTACCAGATCCGGCTGGCGATCACCGCCGACGAGACGCGCACCGTCGTGCTCCTGGTGCCGGCAGCCCAGCTTTTTGGCCTGGCGATCGGGCCGATCGCCGCGTCTCTGCTCATCGACGGCAAGGATTTCCGGCCGGTGCCGGAATTCGCCGCCGCCAGCGCTGTGGCCAGCGTGCTTCTGCTTGGTCTGTTCATCCTGCTGTCGCGGCGTCGCCGCGCGGTCGCCTGAGCGGGGAGCGCCATGTCGAACAGCTGGAGCAACTGGTCGGGCTTTGTCACCGCCGAACCGCGGTTGATCGCCAGTCCCGCCGATGCCGGCGAACTGGGTGATCTCATTCGTGCCGCACCTGGCCCGGTCCGCGTCGTCGGCGCCGGTCATTCCTTCACCCCGCTGGTGAAATCCGAGGGCACCATCCTGTCCTTGGAGAGACTGGAAGGGCTGGTCTCGCACGACGCCGAAAAACATCAGGCGCGGGTGCGGGCAGGAACCCGGCTCGGCCCGCTGATGCACATCCTGCAAGGCATCGGCCAGGGTCTGCCCAACATGGGCGACATCGACCGCCAGGCGATCGGCGGCGCGCTGGGCACAGCCACGCACGGCTCGGGGCCGACGCTCGGTGCCTATCACACGCAGCTGGAGACGGTGCAGATTGTCGACGGGCTTGGCAAGCTGCGCGACTTCAAGCGGGCAGGGGACCAGGAGACGATCCATGCCATCGGCGTCGCGCTCGGAGCCTTCGGTGTGCTGACCGAAGTAACGCTCAACAACATCGCGACCTACAGGCTGCGCCGCCGCAAATGGGTGCTGCCGATCACTGAGATGCTGCGCGAGTTCGAGACGATGATGGCCGCGCATCGCTCGGCCGAATTCTACTACATTCCGTTTTCCGGTTACGCCCAGTTCATCGCCAGCGATCTCAGCGACGTAGCACCGACCCTGCGACCGCCGGAGGCGGATGAGGCCGGGTTGAGGACGCTGCGCCGGCTGCGCACCGCGCTCGCCTGGCTGCCGTCGCTACGCGGCCGCCTGATCCGTTCGGCGGTCGCCAAATTCCCGGCCGAGGACTACGTGCAGGACTGGCTCAACGTCTATGCCAGCGACCGCCAGACCAAGTTCAACGAGATGGAATATCATTTGCCTTTCGAGGCGGGCCCGAAGGCGTTGGCCCGAATCATCGAGCTGACGGAGAAGCATTTTCCGGAGGTTTATTTTCCGATGGAGGTGCGCACCGTTGCACCCGACGAATTCTGGCTGTCGCCATTCTACAGGAGGCCGACCTGCTCGATCGCCATCCACCATGACGCGGCAAACGATCCGCTGCCGTTCATGCGGGCGGCCGAGCCGATATTCCGCAGATATGGCGGCAGGCCGCATTGGGGCAAGATGCACAGCCTGAAGGCGGCGGAGCTGAAAAAGCTCTACCCGCGCTGGGACGACGCCATGGCGGTGCGCCGCGATATCGATCCGCAAAACCGCCTGGTCTCGCCCTACATGGCCGGCCTGTTCGGCATCGAGCCCGGTCCTTCTGGCAGCGAACGATGAGCGCCTATTTTTCCGCCCTGTCGGAAGCACTGAAGGAAGCCGGCATCTTGCAGCCCTGTCTGGTGCTGGATGTCGGCCGACTGGACCGGAACATCGCGCTGGTGAAAGAGCGGCTTGACCCCGGCCTTGCCGTGCGGTTGGTCGACAAGTCGCTCGCCTGCCTGCCTCTGCTCGCCCATATCGCCAAGGCGCTTGACACCAATCACGTCATGACCTTCCATCCGCCGATCAGCGAGGCCGTGCTGAAGGCGTTTCCCGATGCCGATCTGCTGTACGGTAAGCCGATGCCGGTCGGCGCGGCAAGGGCGGCGCTGACGAACGGCGAGGCCGACTGGACGCGTGTCTGCTGGCTGATCGATACGCAGGACCGACTGGCGGAATATGGCGCACTCGCTACCGAGTTAGGCGCAGAGCTGCGCATCGCTTTCGAGATCGATGTCGGATTGCATCGCGGTGGCTTTGCCAGCCCGGAGGCGTTGTCGCAGGCACTGAGCGCACTGCCATCCCACAAACGCCTGCGTTGCGAAGGCGTCATGGCCTACGAGGCGCACGCGCCGCACATTCCCGGCCTGTTCGGCGGGCCGGTGAAAGCGTTGGCAAAGGCGTCGGCGCAGGCCACGGCGTTCGTCGCTTGTCTCGGCGCCGACCAGCGCCGCATCTTGAATATCGGCGGCAGCAAGACCGCACTGCTCCATCATGGCAGCGTCGCCAATGAAGTGTCGATGGGCTCGGCCTTCGTGCTGCCCAGCGATTTCGCCACGCCCGGCCTTGAGGGCTTCCAACCGGGTGCCTTCATCGCGACGCCGATCCTGAAAGTCGTCGAGCCGATGCTGCCCGGCCCGCTGGCCGTCACCCGCCTGCTACAGGCACTCGGCCGGTTTCCGCGCAAGGGCTGCTATCTCTATGGCGGCAAGTGGATGGCCGAGCCGGCGTTCCCCGAAGGCATGCAGACGAACGGCCTGCTCGGCCTGTCCTCCAATCAGCAATTCATGGGCTTGCCGGCTGACGCTACCCCAAGGCCCGGCGACCACGCCTTCCTGCGCCCGACGCAGAGCGAGGCCGTGCTGCAGCAGTTCGGGTCGATCGCGGTGTTCTCCGGCGGCAGGATAATCGATCGCTGGCCGGCGCTGCCGATGGCGTGATCGGCTACGCCCTCACCGGTATCCATATCTCCAGCCCGCCATTGCCGCTGCGCGGATCGAATTCGGGGCCGTAGCGTTCGAATTCCGGCGCATCCGATATCTCATGGCCGGACGCCGGCAGCCATTTGTTCCAGATCGTGTTGACCGTACGGCGGATGGTCGAGATGTGCTCGCGATGGGCGAACACCGCATATTTCTGTGCCGGCACCCGCACCCGGCTGAATTCCTTCGGCACGTTGGAAAAGTCCGACACCTCGACGCCGGCGATGTAGTCGAAATTGCCGGAATCGTCGCCGTTGACGCAGACGCCATAGGCGACGTCGCCTGTCTCGCCCGGAATGTTGCCGATATAGGGGCCGAAGCGCTGCCACTGCATCGGGATGGCGGCGCTGGTTTCGCAGCTGTAGCGCTCGCCGAGGCCGACCGGCTGGTTTCGAAGCGCGGGGGTTCGAGTCGTTCGGCGACCTCAAGAAAGTCGAGACAGGCATCTGAGAGTCCGTTTTGAAATTCACGGATGAGCGTTTCGGTGGATGAGATTGCCACCCATTGCGACAAGGATCATGGCTTGCGAGACGTCGATGCGCTGCTCGTAGTCGCGCACGAGGCGGCGCCA